>JBPYES010000057.1:0-9763 GCA_051984825.1 Jatrophihabitantaceae bacterium | reverse complement strand
CCGCGACCGCGTCGCGGCGCGCCCGGACTTCAGAGACGTCAAGGTCAGCCCGTTGCTGTTCGTGGCCAAGGCCGTGATGCTGGCGGCCAGGCGCACCCCGGAGATCAACGCATCGTGGGACGAGGACGCGGGCGAGATCGTCCTCAAGCACTACGTCAACCTCGGCCTTGCGGCGGCCACCGATCGCGGGCTCGTCGTCCCCAACATCAAGGACGCCGATCGGCTCACCCTGCGTGAGCTTGCGCTTGCCATCGCAGCGCTGACCGAGACGGCGCGGGCGGGCAAGACGGCGCCGGCAGAGCTGGCCGGCGGCACGATCACGATCACGAACGTCGGGGTGTTCGGCATCGACACCGGCACGCCGATCCTCAATCCTGGTGAGGCCGGAATTGTGGCATTCGGAGCGGTACGCAAGATGCCCTGGGTGGTCGACGATGAGGTCGTGCCGCGCTGGGTGACTCAGCTCGCTGTGTCGTTCGACCATCGCATGGTCGACGGGCAGCAGGGTTCGCAGTTCCTCGCCGACGTGGCCGCCGTGTTGCACGACCCGGGCATGGCCGTCCTCCTCTAGACGGGAAGCAGTTCGCCGCTGCCCTCGAGGTCGTAGATGTAACCGCGGATGTCGTCGGTGTGCAGCAGGAACGGGTCGGCACGCAGTTCCGCGAGCGCCTTGTCCAGGTCGCCCTCGAGGTCGGCGAACGCGTGCAGCTGCCAGTCGGCGTGCGCGCCAACTTCCCGCGCCAGGTCGTCACGCAGTGCCTCGTCCAGACCGAGCATGGCGCAGCCGGTGTGCCGGATGATCATGATCGATCGCGTGCCGAGCAGCCGCTGGCTGATCACCAGGCTGCGCCGCACGTCGGCGGTAACGGCTCCTCCGGCGTTACGCAGCACGTGTGCGTCGCCGGGTGCGAGGCCGAGCAGCCGCTGGGGGTCGATACGCGCATCCATGCACGTCAGGACGGCGAGCCCGCGAGCGGGGCGTGGAGTCAGCACTCTCCCAGTAGACGTCACAACAGGTGCACTGCGCGATAGATGGGGCGGGTGGTGGTGGTCACCCTGTACCTGTTACCTGCCGTCACGCCAGTGGGCGCCGGCTACCGTGCCCGATCGGGCACTTATTAAGCCGGGTCGGGCATAAAGGCCTGCATCTTTGTGTTCAAGTGCTGTTACTATTAACAGATGAAGGCACTGGCCCCACAGTCGCCGAACATAACTAGAACGAGGGGGACTCAACGGTGAGGACCAAGTTCACTGCGAAGATGCGCCAGCGGCGTGAGACCCGGGCGTTCCAGCGCGTCCTGGACGATGCGTCGCCGAACATGCGCCACGAGCTGATCGCGATCGCGCAGCGGCAGAACTCGATGCGCTAATCGCCACAGACGGTTACAAGAGCCCCGAACCAGACACGGTTCGGGGCTCGTCGCGTCTAAGCGGCAGCCGTCGCCGTGGTCAACGCGCCGCGCACCGTGTTACGGCCGGCGCCCTTCGCCAGGTACAGGGCGGTGTCGGCCTTACCGAGCAGATCGTCGAGCTCAGCGGCTCCGCGGGCACTTGCGACCCCGATCGACGCGGTCACACCGATGCGCGTGTCGCCGCCGGCATGCCGCCGGACGTTCACGTCCAACTGCTCGATGCGGTGCCGGACCCGCTCCGCGACGTTCGCAGCCGTCGCGGCGTCGACCCCAGGCAGCAAGGCGACGAACTCCTCACCGCCGAATCGGCCTACAGCGTCATAGCCGCGCAGCTCATCGGATAGCGCAGTGGCGACGGCTCTGAGCGCCTCGTCTCCTGCCAGATGGCCGTAGACGTCGTTGAGCTGCTTGAAATGGTCCATGTCGATGACGAGTACGGCTGTTGCCGTGTCCTGCCGGGCGGCGCGCTCGAGCTCCCGCCGTGCCAGCTGCCGCCATGCCGCGGCGTTGAGAAGTTCGGTCTTTGCGTCCAGCGTGGCCGCCGCCACCAGTTGCATGAGCAGGGCCCGATGTTGCAACAAGAAGACTGCGGGCAGCACTAGCACCGCCAACGGCGGCACTTTCAGCACCAGCACCGCCGTCGCCGCGCCCAGCGCGAGCGTCGCGAACTCAACGGCATTGTCGGCCGGCGTGCCGGTGACCGCCGATGGCGTGCGCACGCCGACGCTTACCGCGAACGCGAGAAGCACCAAGAGTAGGTTGACGACCCGGTACGTCAAGGCGGCTACGACGATCGAGAGGAGAAGCTGCGTACCGTCAGCGCCCGATATCCCGCTTGCATTGGCCGCGGCGGATACGACGAAGCAGGTAATCACCATCGTGGCGGCGTTGTAGGCGACGCGGTATCCGTGCACGCTATCGACGGAACGCCACGACCGGATCCATAGGTGCAGATACGCGAGCACTGCGATCAGCACAGCTAGTCCGACCGGCAGCACGAGTGCGCCGGCGAGAATCCACACCGAACTCATGTCGAAGTAGGACGAAGCATCCGATGCGAACAGTCGACGCCGTACCTCGACTTGCCGGGACGCCTCCATGTACGCGACGCTCATGCAAGCGAGCAGCCCGAACCGAAGGAGGTCGCCGGCTGTGATCGTGCTGCGCACCAAAGCAGTTGCGCCCAGCACCGCCGCGGCGGTCTCGACCGCTACGACCATCGCCCAGACACGCGTCGGGGTCTCCCACAACGCCCACGACCGCGGCGAAGTGAGCCAAATCTGCTGTTTTGACGTGCGGTGTCTCGCCACGCTCTTCCCTCGAACGCCCCCGACGGACCGCTCAGAGACTAGCGGACTACGCGCCCCTATGTCAGCACCCGTGCGCGCTCGGTCGTGGAAAAGTTCGCTGCCCGGACAAATCTCGGTCCGCCATCCGATAGGTGCAGGAGGTGATTCCCATGACGTGCAGCCAGGGCTGGTAATCACACGAACCGTCCTTTGAACCGCTGACTCTGGAGCTTCGGGGGAATTCCAGCTCAGCAGGGGAGGGATCTCAGAGCCGCGGCGCCGGCGAGGCAGCGTTGCCTCGCCTAGGCGCCGCTCTCTATTAATGGCTCCGGATGAATCTCGACGTCCGGTCGGTTGCTTCGTTGTGGCTGTTTCGCAGTTTCGGGTACGCGCTCCTGAGTTGACCGGACGCGGGGGCTGGCTGAACACAGCCGAGCCGCTGTCATTGCGCCAGGTGCGCGGCAAGATCGTCATCCTTGACTTCTGGACGTTCTGCTGCGCGAACTGCCTACACGTCCTGGATGAGCTGCGCCCGCTCGAGGATAAATACCGTGACGTGCTCGTCGTGGTGGGCGTGCACTCGCCGAAGTTCGCGCACGAGGCCGACCACGCGGCCGTCGCTGCCGCCGTCGAGCGGTATGAGGTGCACCATCCCGTGCTCGACGACCCGGATCTCGGCCTGTGGCGGCAGTACGCGGTGCGCGCTTGGCCGACTCTCGTGGTGATCGACCCGGAGGGCTACGTCGTCGCGCAAGCCGCAGGTGAGGGCCAGGTCAGCGCGCTCGATCGCATCGTGGCGCAACTCGTCGAGACGCATGACGCCAAGGGGACGCTGCGGCACGGCGACGGCCCCTACGTCCCGCCCGAGGCGCAACCGACCGAGCTGCGCTTCCCCGCCAAGGCGATCCTGATCGGCGATCATCTGCTGGTCGCCGACGCAGGGCACCACCAGCTCGTCGAACTCGACATCGACGGCGAGACCGTGCGCCGGCGTATCGGCACCGGCGAGCGCGGGCACCGTGACGGCCACGAGCCACAGTTCGCCGAGCCGAACGGGCTGATGCAATTGCCCGATGGCGACATCGTCGTAGCCGACACGGCGAATCACGTGCTGCGCCGGGTCGGCGCCACCACGACCACCATCCCGCTACACGTCGACGGGGTGCCCGATGTCATCTCCCCATGGGACGTCGCGTGGTGGCCGGCCATCGAGCGCGTGGTTGTCGCAGCCGCGGGCGTGCATTTGCTACTCGCGTGGGACCCGGTGACCGGCGCGGTCACGCGCCTGGCCGGCACCACCACCGAGGGCCTGAAGGACGGCCCGGCATTGGACGGCTGGCTGGCGCAGCCCTCCGGGCTGGCGCCCGACGGCGACCGGCTTTGGTTTGTCGATTCCGAGACGTCCGCGCTGCGATACCTTGACGTCGAGGGAAACCTGCACACGGCGATCGGCGAGGGCCTGTTCGACTTCGGGCACGTCGACGGGCCGGCCGGCAAGGCCCGGTTGCAGCACCCACTCGGTGTCACGCTGCTTCCCGACAGAACCCTCGCAATCAGCGACACCTACAACGGTGCGCTACGCCGCTACGACCCCGTGACGGGTGAGGTCTCCACGCTTGCGACCGACCTTGCCGAGCCCAGTGGCGCAGTCGTCGTCGGCGACGACGTCGTCGTCGTCGAGTCGGCGGCGCATCGCCTCGTGCGGCCCATCGCGGACCGCACCACGATCACCGGCACCGCGTTGCGCACTCAGCGGCCGGTCACCGATGTCGCGCCCACCACCACATTGACGATCGCGTTCACCCCGCCGCCCGGGCGCAAGCTCGACGAGCGGTACGGACCGGCGACGCGCCTGTCGGTGACCGCATCTCCGCCCGAGCTGCTGGACGCCGGCGTCGGCGACACGGCAGAGCTTCGCCGCGAGCTCGTCCTGCGCCCGGGCCAGGGCGTCCTGCACATCACCGCGCAGGCAGCGGCCTGCGACGACGACCCATCGATCGAACACCCGGCATGTCACGTCGCCCGGCAGGACTGGGGCGTGCCCGTGCGCGTCACCCAGGACGGGCCGCCCGCACTGCGGCTGGTGCTACTCGGCGAGTAACGCCGCCCGCAGGGCCGCGGTGTCAGCGTCGGTCCAGCCGTGTCCGCGCAGCCAGTTGGACGTCCCGCCGTGGAGTTCGTCCAGCCCGGCAAGGAACTTCTGCATCGTCTCCGGACGCGGCTTGTGGTGCTCGTCAGGCACCCGCTGTACATCGTCGGCGTACGTGCGGGACGCCTTCAGTCGTGCGAGCAGCTGCTCGAGCCGATCGCCGGTGCGCACGTAGTCGTCGACGATGGCGTCGCGGTCGACGCCCACCTCGTCCAGCGCGAGGGCTATGACAACGCCGGTGCGATCCTTACCCGCCGCGCAGTGCACGATCGTCGCGCCGTCGGTGTGCGCGATGAGTCGCAGCGCCGCGACGATCGAGTCGGGCCGGTCGTCCAGATAGCGCAGATAGACATCGGCCGCCCCGCGCCGGTCCTTGCGCTTGTCATCGCGGTTCTGCCAGGGCAGAACGGGCGGGCCCTCTTCCTCCGCGGCAACGACGTCCGTGCGCTCACCGGCTTCCGGGAACAACGACAGATGCACGACGCTGACCCGTGGCTCGTGAGTGAGCGGTCCCGGGCCTTCGAGATCGACCTCGGTCTGGGTGCGCAAGTCTGCGACGGTCCGCAGATCGTGTTCGTCGACCAGTCGCCGGATGTCGCCAGGCGTCAGCTGCTGCAGATTGTCCGAGCGGATCAGCCGGTTGGGACGTACGGCGCCGTGCTCGGCGGGCAGTCCCCCCAGGTCTCGGGTGTTCGCGGCCCCGTCCAGATCAATCCAGTGCGCATCCACCTCCTCGACAGTAGTAGCCGCGGTGGGGCCCTTTCGGTCGTTTCGGTGAACTGCTGACAACGTCACGTGTACATGAATCCCACGTCCACGATTGGGCCTTCCTGCTGTGCGTCGCTTGTGAGACAGTGCCCGCCATGTCACGACACCCCCTCCGCGTTGCCGCCATTGCTGCCGGCGCCGCAGCCGCCGCAGCAGTCGCCGTAGTGGCCCTAGTTGTCCGGCCGGCCGGCGCAATCGACTCTTACAACGCCAAGCCCGCCCCGGAGCGCACCGAAGTCGGCGCGCTGCTCGTGCTGTGGGACCGCAACGGCGACGGCGTAGACGACAACTTCGACTGGCACTGCACCGGCACGATGATCGACGCCGACACCTTCCTGACCGCCGCGCATTGCGTCACCGACTGGTCGGCGGACCCGGCTAACGACCACTTCTACATCTCGCTCGACCAGGACGTGCAAAGCGAACTGGATGCCGCACAAGCAGCCGGCCTGTCCGGTCCCGAGGAGGCCGCCTACTTCGTCGCGCACGGCATGGCCGTCGAGGGCGATGAGGCACACGACCCCGGCTACACGAAGAGCCAGTCGAACCCGCACGACATCGCGGTCATCGACTTCACGCACCGGGCCGTGACGCCCGCAGACGTCTGGACGTTCACGCCGGCCCAGCTGCCCACCGCCGGCGAGCTGGACGCGCTCGGCGGGAAGGCGCTGAACACGCTGCCCTGGCTGGTCGTCGGCTACGGCACGCAGGAAGCAGTGCGCGGTCCGGGCGGGCAGACCCATCCCGGCGGTGGCGTTCGCATGGAGGCGCCGCTCGGCTTCAATTCGCTGACCAACACCTGGATCCGGCTGCAGCAGACCGCGCCGCAGGGGAATGGCGGGGCCTGCTACGGCGATTCCGGTGGGCCGAACTTCCTGACGATCAACGGCGCCCTCGTCCTGGTCGGCACGACGATCACCGGCGACACGCCGTGCTATGCCACCAACGTCGCCTTCCGCACCGACACCCCGACGGCGCGGACGTTCCTGGCGCCGTACGTCACACTGCCCTAGGCGGCACGGCCCGCGCCGAAGGCGCGCAGTGACGTGAGGCATCCGCCCCTTCGGGGGCGGTGCCGAGCGGCACGCACGGCGGATGAGTCCAGCTCAGAAAGACTGCTCCGCGACGTCCATCAGGCTGTTGTCCATTGACTCGGTGACCAGCCGCCGGGCGGCAAGCTCGGGCAGCACGGTCTGCGCGAAGAACCGCGCGACGGCCGGCTTCCCGGCGTAGAACGCGCGATCTGCGTCGGACACACCGTTGTCATCGAGCTTGCGTAGCGCGACGGCGGCCTGCCGCAGCAGCAGATATCCGACGAGCATGTCGCCCGCGGCGAGCAGCAAGCGGCTGGTGTTCTGGCCGACCTTGTAGACGTTGGTGACGTCGTCCCGGGCGCTTTGCAGCTGGGCCACCATGGCGCCGACCATCGCCCCGACGTTCTCGAGCGCCTTCTGGACTGCCTCGCGCTCCTCCTTGAGGCGGCCCTCCTCGGCGATCGACTCGAGGAACTGCGCGATCTCGGCGGAGACTGCGGCGAGCGCCGCGCCGCGATTGCGGACGATCTTGCGGAAGAAGAAGTCCTGGCCCTGGATGGCCGTCGTGCCCTCGTACAGGGTGTCGATCTTGGCGTCGCGGATGTACTGCTCGAGCGGGTAGTCCTGCAGGTAACCCGAGCCGCCGAACGTCTGCAGCGCCTGCGCCAGTTGGTCGTACGACCGCTCCGAGCCTGCCCCCTTGACGATCGGCAGCAGCAGGTCGTTCACGGCCTCGGCCAGCGCGACGTCGCCCTCGCCGATGATGATCTTGTCCTGCCAGGACGCGGTGTAGCTGACCAGTGCGCGTAGCCCCTCGGCATACGCCTTGTTCAGCATGAGCGAGCGGCGCACGTCCGGGTGGCTGATGATCGTCACTCGTGGCGCCGTCTTGTCGGACGCCTGCGTCAGGTCCGCCGATTGCACGCGCGTCTTCGCGAATTCCAACGCGTTGAGGTAGCCCGTCGACAGGGTGGCGATCGCCTTCGTCCCGACCATCATCCGTGCGTGCTCGATCACCTGGAACATCTGCGCGATGCCGTCATGAACGTCACCGAGCAGCCATCCCACGGCAGGCTGGTGCTCGCCGAAGCGCAGCTCGCAGGTAGTGGACGCCTTGAGGCCCATCTTGTGCTCAACGTTCGTCGCGAACACGCCGTTGCGTTCGCCGAGCTCACCGGTCTCCACGTCGAAGTGGAACTTCGGCACGATGAACAGCGACAGTCCCTTCGTGCCGGGGCCGGCGCCCTCGGGGCGGGCCAGGACCAAGTGGATGATGTTCTCGGTCAGGTCCTGCTCACCGGACGTGATGAACCGCTTGACGCCCTCGAGATGCCAGGAGCCGTCGGGCTGCGGCACCGCTCTGGTGCGGCCGGCGCCGACGTCAGAGCCGGCATCGGGCTCGGTCAGCACCATCGTCGCGCCCCAGCCGCGGTCGACGAGCAGCTGGGCGATCTTCTGCTGCGTCTCGTTGCCGTTCCGGTAGATGATGCCCGCGAACGGCACTCCGGCCTGGTACATGTAGGCCGCCGGGCTGGCGCCGAGGAACTGCTCGGCGACCGCCCAGACGATCGTGCGCGGCACCAGCTGGCCGCCGAGCTCGGGCAGCGCCTCCAGGCGCCACCACTCGGCGTCACGCATTGCGCGGTACGACTTCTTGAACGACGCAGGGATGGTCACCGAGTTGGTTGCCGGGTCGAACGCCGGCGGGTTGCGGTCGGCGTCGGCGAACGACTCGGCGAGCGGCCCCTCGGCGAGGCGGACCACCTCAGCCAGGATGCCGCGTGCAGTCTCCTCGTCGAGATCGGCGAACGGTGCCTTGCCCAACCGCTCATCGGTGCCGAATACCTCGAAGAGGTTGAACTCGACATCACGGAGATTGCTCTTGTAGTGGCCCATCGCCGGGTCTCCTCGGTCTTGTTACCCACCAGTAACCACAAGAGTATTACTCGCCAGTAGGGTGCGGCAACCTGGCGGGATGGGCATGCCGTGTGAGAATTCCCGCCGTGGCGCGCGCCGAGCAGGTGGCTGAACGCCGCTGGACCGCCCGGACGGTGCTGCTCGGTACCGTCGGCGTCCTGGGCGCGGCCCTGTTGTTGACCGTCGTTTTCGGATTCGCGACGTCCAAGGGCGTGCGCGGCGCCAGCATGCGCCCCGCACTCCGCAGCGGCGACCGGGTGCTGGTGGATCCGTCGGCGTACCACAAATCAGCGCCCCGCCGCTTCGACGTAGTGGCGCTGCACGCTCCGGGCATTTCCGGCGTGACGTATCGGCGCGTGGTCGGCATCCCCGGTGACCGGGTGCAGATTCGGGCGACCGGCGAGGGGCACCAGCTCCTCGTTCAGCCGGCGGGCCGCGGCGCGTGGTACGCCGTGGTGGCCGGCCACCCGGTGGACTGGGGTGGCCAATGCTGCGCTAGCGACGGCAGCGCCACCGGCGGTGCGGCCGCCGTCACCGTCCCGGCCGGTCAGTACTTCGTGCTCGGCGACAACCCGGCAGCATCACGGGACTCCCGCGCGTTCGGATTCGTTCCGCGATCGAAGATCACCGGACGGGTATCGCTGCGGGTGTGGCCGCCAGGTTCGGTCGGGGGCCGGCCGCGCCTCGTCCCGGTGGCGGGTTAGGCCGTTAGAGGACGCGCAGCCGAATCGTCTCCGGCAGCGCGCGCAGCTGCTCGAGCATCTCGTCGGTGTACGTGGCGCTGACGTCGGTAACGACGTATCCGACCTCGCCGCGCGTGCCCAGCAGCTGCGCCTCGACGTTCACCTTGTGGTCGGCGAGGATGCCGTTGACCGTGGCCATCACGCCCGGCACGTTGCGGTGGATGAGGATGAGCCGATGCGTCCCGGGCGGCTGCGGCAACGTGATGCCCGGCAGGTTCACGCTCATCGCGGTGGCGCCGTCGACGACGAAGTCGCGGAACTTGCCTGCGACGAAGCGGCCGATGTCCTGCTGCGCCTCCTCGGTGGAACCACCGATGTGCGGCGTCAGGATCACGTTGTCGAGCCCGCGCAGCTCGCTGGTGAACTCGTCTCCGCGCCGTCTCGGCTCGACGGGGAACACGTCGACCGCGGCACCTGCGATGTGCCCGGACTCGATGTGACCGCGGAGCGC
>JBPYES010000056.1:0-9670 GCA_051984825.1 Jatrophihabitantaceae bacterium | reverse complement strand
CATCCAGAATCCGCTGCAGAAGGTCACGCTGTCGCATCGCGGTGGTGCTCAAGCTTACGAGCACCGTGCCGCCCCCGGGTTGCCGGGCAGACGCGACAGGTTCGTCGAGGATGGGTCCGACGTAGCGAGCGTTGGACGGCAGGCGGTCGGAAGGGAAATCGAACGGCTGCGGAACGCAGGCCAACACGATTGGGCAGCGTGACCAGAGTCCGGCCATGACTGGGACAGCAGGATCGAGCTCGGGCACTTCCAGGTATCGCCGCGTCTTGTCCACCATGCCGCGGGTCGCGTCCGTATCCGCGGCGATGGGCCCATCTATCGATGGCGCGTAGAGAACGTGGACCAACGCCACGACCGGCACCCCCGCCTTCTCGGCCGCCGCAAATCCGGCAGAGATCACGGCATCGACCACCGCCACGTCAGTCGGTTCCGATCTCAATTCCTCCAAGACGTCGTCTGCCAGATGCTTGCCCGCGGTGAAACGCGCCCACGCGAGCATGTTGTCCTCGATGACGTCCACCTCTCGCGAGTGAGGTGGGTGAGCCCGCTGAAAGGGCCGGAACCTGGCCCCGACGCGTTCGAATCGGGACCTGAGTTCTGCCGGTCCGATCACTCGCACGTTGTGGCCGCGATCAACGAGAGCGGCAGTTAGGCCGGCGGCCGGGACCACGTTGCCTCCGCCATCCCAGACAACGACCAAGAAGCGGCCAGCTCGCCTCATTCTCGCCTCATTTTTGCGATGGTATTGGTCAGCTCGGCGGGCGACGACAGGCGCCGCTCAACGAGCCTTTCGCCGAGTCCAGTGAATGGTCAAGGCCCGGGGCCACACCGTTCCGCGGACGCTCCCAGGTCAGGTGTCCGACGAGGACTCCTGCCAATTCTTCAGCGCGTGCGGCGCAATCAGGGCGCCGAGCGCGATCGCCGCGACTCCGGCCCCGACGGTCGGTGCGACCGGGTAGTTGACGCGGGTGCTCGCGAGGGCGGACCGGCCTCACCGGCGGAACGCTCGGGGAGCCCGCGTGTGCGGGGTGCCGGTCGGCAGCACGTCAGATTCAGTCATTGCATCCCCCGATGTGACATGACGTATGCGATATCTCTTGGACTGGAACCGTTGACGAGAACCGAATTAGGGCCGTCCGGATGCCTTCGCGGCGCAATTATCGAGCCACCATGACTCGGAAATCGTTTGGAACGGCTGGCTGGATCATCTTGCATCTCCGCGGCGGCTGGACTGCAGGCAGAACGCTACACCGTCTGTAGTTGATCGGAGACGGGTGCACAGCTAATCCAAACACAGCACACAGTGATCATGCAGCTACCGTCCGCGACGGTCACAGGTGCGCGCTCCCCGTGGTATTCAGCAGCCGGAGTGCAGGACTGCCTTGATGAAGGCCGCCGTCTGATACATGTACTGGAAAGCCCAGGTGATGGGGCCGATGTCCTTGCGCCCGGCGGCCATGTACAGCTTGCCGTTGAAGCAGTGGCTGAAGATGAGCCGGGCGCGCGACACGTGGAAGGTCGAGGTCACCACCACGATCGAGGTCCAGCCATGTTGCTGGGCCAGCCGGCGCACCTCCTCGGCCTCGCCGCGCGTGGTCGACGGATGCGGCTGGAAGCACGTGACAGTGACGCCGGTGGGAGGGTGAATACAGACGTGATACGCGTGGCTCTGCTGCGGCGAGTTCAGGGAGATGACGAGCTGGTTCGCGACGTGCTCGTCGAGCAGGCCCTCGACAACGTCGAGCCGGCCGTTGTTCTCGGGCCCGCCGAGGTCGACGATCGCGTCGGCGTGCGTCGGGTGGTCGACTTTCGGATTGCCGATGACGAGCCAACCGAACGTCAACCATCCGACCAGCAATGCCAGCAAGGAGATCCCGCTGATCAGGAGGATGCGCTTGCCCCGGGTCGTCGGCCACCACACCCGGTGCACCCTAACCGGACCAAGCACGAATCAGCACCAGGCAGCGATGATCGCCTCTATGCAAGCCTGCGCGTCGAGCACAGCGCGAATCCGGCTGCGCGGTGACGGCAGGTAATGCGTGAAGTAGCGGGCCCCTTCCGTCAGCACGCCGAGGACGGAAATGTTCGGCTGCACCCGTCCTGCCGCGTCGTAGGGGTGGAATTCCTCGCTGAGCCCCACACTGCCCACCGTCGTCTCGCCATAGCGCAGCTCGGTGAGCCGCCCGCGCCGGTACAGCCGGGACAGTAGCGGCGACGCGGTTTGCGCCAGCGAGGGCATGTCGAGGTGCCCGCGGATCACGCTCGAGACCGTTGCCGTGTAAGGGATGTCGAGCCGTGTCGAGGAGATGACCGTCCGGCCCGACGAGTCGAGGCTCAGCTCGGGATCCGGCCCGAAGGGAACCGCGACGACGCCGGCGTCCATCAGGGCTAGCAGCTGCTGTGAACGCACCAGCGGAGGTCCGGCCTCCAACCGGTTGATGCGGCCCTTGACGTTGTGCTTGAAGTCGACATACGACTCTAGGGAAAGGCCACCGAACTCGATGATCGACCGGATGTCGTCGCGCAGGATGCGCAACACCTCCTGGGCGGCCTTGACCGGGCTGCCCCAGGGCAGCAGTGCCTCGTCGAGATCGTCCTCGAGCATGGCGTAGAAGTGCTTCTGATATTCGGTGGATGAGGCGTAGTTGCGGTCCTGGCCGGCGAACAGGTGCTCAGCGGGCTCGAACACACCGTGTCGAGCGGCGAGCCGTTCGATTGCTTCCTCGAACTGGCCGTTCTGCCAAGCCTGCGTCAGCAGGGCGGCGGTGCGCTGCCCGTAGCCGAAGCCGCCGGACACGGTCGCAGCCTGGACGTAATACCGCGCCCGCATCTCGGCAAGCAGTAGCGGCAGCAGCTCGCGGCGCAGGTCGACCTTGCGACGTGGCGTGCGCCCGTCCCCGCGGATGGCGGCGAAGACTTCGGGGGTACACACCACGGGCTGGTAGTCGCCGGTGGGATCGATGCCGGTGACCGACTTCGCGCAGTACGGTACGCCGGAGCGCGAGTAGAGGTTGATCACCGGCTCGCGGCCGCTGGGGACGTAGACCTTCCGGTCGTCGACGTCGCGGAACGTACCTCCCCGTCCGGTCGTGAGCGCAGCGATGACGTCGAACGCCACGAGGCCCATGCCGGACATCGCGACCTGCTCACCAGGGGCAAGCGAGCCCGCGAGACCCTCGATCGGGTAGGCCGACAGGAACTGCACATCACCCGGCCGCACCGGCGCTTCCTGGTTCGGGGTATGACCCGAGGCAAGCACGACGTGGTGCACGGCGATCGAGCGCCCGTCGGCCAGGACGACGCGCTCGCGGCCATCCCCTTCGTCCACGATGTCGACCGCCGCCGAGTGATAGCGCACGAACTCGAGGTTCGGTGGCAATTCCCGGATGGCAGTCTCGTAGAACCACGCCAAGTACTCACCCATGAGACGGCGCGGCAGGTAGTCGCCGGCCGTGATGGGCCGCCCACCCTGGCCGATCCGGCACTCGTCGCCGACCCACCGATAGCCACGCTGGCTGGCCCACTCGAACAGGCTCAGGCTGTACCCGGGCGTGACCGCGCTGTCCGGAGACGCGTATAGCGACAACTGGCCGCACGCATTGTTCAGGACGAGGTAGTCCGGCTGACCCGGCCCGTAGGCGGCGCCGCCCAACACTCCCGACTCGATTGCGTGTACGCGGATCGGATGCCCGCTCGACCGTGCTCGGCTGATTGTTCGTTCCAGGACGCACAGCCCCCACGCGCCCATGCCAACAATGGCAACGTCAATCATTATTTCCCCCGATGATCCCCCGATGACGCGCCGTGACGTTGCCAAACGCCGCGCGCCGAGCCGAAACTTTACGCGAACGACACCGCGCTGCCAAGCATCTAGGACCGTCCGGGTAGATAGATCTGCGTGCAGCCGCGGGACAGCGTGCGCGATCTCGCTCTGGTCGGGCGCAGCTACGCGAAGCGGGCAACCGCCCTTACTGTTAGGGGTTTGGGCGGCTCGGCTGCAGACCGGCGTCGGCAAGCAGCCTCCGCTCGTCGACCTTGTTCGATGACGTCATAGGCAGCGCGTCGACCACGTGGATGGTGTCGGGAATCATCGTTGCCGGCAGTCGGTCGGTGGCCGCCAGGCGCACCTGCTCCGGTGAGCATGTGGCCGCGGCGACGACGAACGCCGCGATGCCGAGGCCGCCTTCGTTGTCGAAAGTCACACACGTCGCCGCAGTGACGCCGGGCAGCGCGGAAAGGACCTGGCCGAGCTCGACCAACGAGATACGCACCGCGTGGCGCTTGACCACCCGGTCGGCGCGGTCGACGTAGACGTAGTTGCCGTCGTCGTCCCGGCGGACGAGGTCACCGGTGCGGTACAACGTCTGCCCGGGAATGATGTCGTTACGCAGCACCTGCGCCGTCAACGCCGGCGCGCCCCAGTAGCCGGACATGAGCTGCGCGCCGCCGATGTACAGCTCGCCGACTTGATCGGGTTGATCGATCAATTGGCCCTGCCCGTCCACGAGGTGAAACGTGCTGCCGGGATGCGGCTTTCCGATAGGAATGGGTCCGCCGCGTGCGACCGATTCGCGGCTGACCTCGAAGTGGCTCACCGCAATCGTCGTCTCGGTCGGGCCGTACCGGTTGAAGACGCGCAGCTGCGGTGCGGCATCCCACAGGCGCGCGACATCGGATGGCGGGCACGCTTCCCCGCCGAGCGGCAGGATACGTAGCTCCGTGTCGGCGAGGCTGGTGAGTTGGCGACTGGGTAGCACGAGCCGCAGGTAGCTCGGAGAGCAGCCGGTGAGCGTAATCCGTTCGCGCGCGATTGCCCGCAGGAAATAGCGCGGGAACAACAATGACTCGCGCGGCGGGATGACCAGGGACCCGCCGGCGGCGAGCGGCGGAAACAGCGTCGCGAACGAGCCGTCGAAATGGAACGGTGACACGCACAGGGCACGGGTGTCGCGGTCGAGGCCGACCATGCTGTTCCAAGACCACACGGCTGTCGCGAATGCTCGGCGCCCGATCACCACGCCCTTGGGCGTTCCGGTGGTGCCAGAGGTGTAGATCGCGTACGCGGGCCGGTCCGCCGGATCAATAGGTGCGACCGTTGCCGACCCAGTCACCTCGGCTACGTCGACGGCGCGCGGATGCCACTGCTCGATCCCTTCGCTGGCCAGCACGAGCGCTGGGTCGCAGTCGTCGACGACGAGGGCAACGCGGGCCGGCGGGTCGGTCGCCGCCAGCGGTACGAAGATCGCGCCCACCCAGAGACACCCCAGCGCGCTTACCAGGAAGTCGACCGAGTTCGGCAATTGCAGGGCGACCCGGTCGCCTGGCCCGACGCCGCGCGCGATCAAACCGGCGGCCAATGCTCCGGCCGCGTCGCGAAGCTGACCGAAGGTCAGGTCCTGCCGTTCGTCTTTCGCGGCCGGGCGGGACGGTGTCGCCACCGCGTGATCGAGCGCCGACCCCAGAATGTCGCGGGCGGCCGTCGCTCCGTTCGCCGTCGCGACGGCTGCTGCGTGCATGGCTCAATCGGCCAGCGCGCTGACGCCGAGCGAATTGAGCGCCTCGCGGATGGCCGACACCGAGGCGAACGTGCTCTTGCGCAGCAGGCTGTCCGGGAACTCGACATCGAACGCGTCCTCGAGGGCCAGCATCACGTTGACGCTGGCGTGCGATGTCATGCCGGCGCGGTACAGATCGTCCTCGTCCGACAACGCGGCAGGATCGACGGGCAGCTTGCCGTGCTCACGCAGCACGTCGTATATCCGGTCTTCCATGGTCAGTGTCCTCCTTGGCCGAGCGCGACAACCGTCGCTGTGCCGATGCCGGCACCGTGGCTCAGGCTCACCGACATCGATCCGATGCGGCGTTGCCGGGCAAGCTCGGCCGCCTCGTCATGCAGCACCAGGCTAGGCGCGCCGTTCGGGGCCGTCCGAACCTCGATCGACCGCCAGCGCGGCACCACGTCGTCAGGTGCCAGCACCTTGATGGCCGCTTCCTTCGCTGCGAACCGGGCAGTCAGTCGAGGGGCGGCGTCGCCGCACTCGGCACGCTCCGCCTCGGTGAACAGCCGCCGGGTGTAGCGCCGGCCCCAGCGGTCAATGGCCGCCGCCACGTCGGCGATGGCCTCCACGTCGGTGCCGACGTGGACATCGATGGTCATGTGCGGTTTCCCCCGATCCCCCCGGATGCGACCACTACGTGGTCGGTGGTCATCGAACCCGTCCTCTAATCTAACGTCAAGCTGACGCAGCGACCGATTCGCGCTAACATTCTCCCGGCGCTCTTATCGGGGGACACACGGGGGGTGTGGCGCCGATGACTCTTGTCTTGCATGGCGTGGACCGGGTGGTCCGCGCAAGCGGTGGTGACGGCCGGCTAGACGTCGTCTTCGTGAACAACATGCCCGATAGTGCACTTGGGGCAACGGAGACCCAGTTCGTGCGGTTGATCGAGGCCGCGTCGGCCGACGTGCCGGTCCGGCTGCTGCGCTTCACCTTGCCGACGCTGACGCGCGGCGAGATCGGGGCGCGGCACATCCATGACCGCTACCTGCCCTTGGACGCGCTGTGGGAGACCCACCCGGCTGCGGTGATCATCACCGGGTGCGAACCCCGGTCACCCGACCTGGCGGGCGAACCGTACTGGGGCGAGCTATCGCACCTGCTCGAGTGGGCGCGCGAGCGGGCGGCGTCCACGATCGCGTCCTGCCTCGCCGCGCATGCCGCTCTGCTGCTCTTCGACGGCGCCCAGCGGGAACGCCTGCCCGACAAGTGCAGCGGGGTGTACGAACAGCGCGTCGCGCGGTCCGACCAGCTCACCACAGGACTGCCCGATCGGGTCGTCATGCCGCAATCGCGGCTCAACGAGGTGCCGACCCAGGCGCTCCAGGCAGGCGGCTACCGCACCGTGATCGGCTCGGACGACGCCGGCTGGACGGTTGCCGCCAAGGACTTCGACGGCCACCTAATGGTGGCCATGCAAGGCCATCCCGAATACGACGCCGAAACGCTCATGCTCGAGTTCCGCCGCGACGTGCGCCGCTACCTACAGGGCGAGCGCGAAACGTACCCGACCGCACCGGCCGGGTACTTCCCGCCGGCGGCGCAGACCATGCTCAGCGAGCTGGAGGTCACGGCGACTGCCGGCGAGCGCGATCCGGCACTGATCGAGCAGTTCCCGACCCGGGAACTGCTGAAGCTGGTGAGTAGCCCGTGGCGTGGCTCCGCCGTGCAGCTGTATGCGAACTGGCTGCTCGAGGTGCGGCGCCGCGTGGGCTCACGTGTGGTGACGGGGTGAGCTCCTAGTGCACGACGAGACGATTGCGATCCACGGCGGGTATGAGGCTGATTCGACCCGTGCGGTCGCCGTCCCGATTTACCAGACGATCGCGCACGACTTCATAGATCACGAGCATGCCGGCGCGGTCTTCGACCTGGAGACCCCAGGCTTCCACTACAACTGCATCAACAACCCGACGAACCAAGTGCTCGAGCAGCGGCTGGCTGCGCTCGAGGGCGGCACTGCGGCACTCACCGTGAGCTCTGGCATGGCGGCGATCAGCTATGCAGTGCTGAACGTGGCGACTGCCGGCACGAACATCGTCACCACGCCGCAGCTGTACGGGTCGACCTACACGTACTTCGCGCACTTGCTGCCGCCCATCGGCATCGAGGTGCGCTTCGCCGCCGACGACCGCGCGGAATCGATCGCCGCGTTGATCGACGACCAGACCCGAGCCGTGTTCTGTGAGACGGTCGGCAACCCGGCGGGCAATGTGATCGACCTCGAAGAGGTGGCCGCAGTCGCGCACGCACACGGCGTCCCGCTCATCGCCGACAACACGGTCGCCACACCGCTGATGCTCAAGCCGATCGAATACGGCGCCGACGTAGTGATCGAGTCGCTCACCAAGTTCATCGGCGGGCACGGCACCACGCTGGGCGGTGCGATCATCGACTCGGGACGGTTCCCGTGGACCGAGCACGCGGACCGGTTCCCGATGTTCAACACGCCCGAGCCGGCATTTCACGGCGTTGTATTCGGGACCGACTTCTCGGACACCGCATTCGTGGTGCGCGCGCGCAGTGTGCCACTGCGCAACACCGGTTCGACGCTGGCGCCCTTCAACGCCTTCCTCATCCTGCAGGGCCTCGAGACGCTGCCCCTGCGGCTCGACCGCCACGAGACAAACGCGCGAATGATCGCTGCCGCGCTGCGCGAGGATCCGCGCGTCGACTGGGTCGGCTACGCCGGGTTCCCCGACCACCCGTACTACGAGCTGGCGCAGCGCTACCTCAAGGGGCGCGTCCCGTCCATCCTCACGTTCGGGCCTAAGGGCGGCTACGACGCGGCGATCCGGTTCTTCAACTCAGTGAATCTGTTCAAGCGCCTGGTGAACCTGGGCGATGCCAAGTCGCTGGTCAGCCACTCGGCATCCACGACGCATCGCCAGCTGAAGCCGGACCAGCTACGCGCGGCCGGCATCGAGCCGGAGACGATCCGGCTGTCGGTCGGCCTGGAGCACATCGACGACCTCCTCGAGGACATCGACCAGGCTCTGGCGATCGCGACGCGATCGTCGCCATGACCGGGGTAACGGTCGAGGCGGGCCCCGCCCCGGCCGAAATCGCCCCGCCGCCGTTGGTAGGGCGAAAGGTCGGCACTGGCGCGCTGTGGAGCGCGCTCAACGCCGGCGTCTTGCGGGTGGCCACCTTCGCGGTGAGCCTCATCGCTGCCCGGCTGATCGCCCCGCATGACTTCGGCGTCTTCACCGTCGCGGTCACGGTATTCAACGTCGCGATCAGCTTCGCCGAACTCGGCCTCAGCTCGGCGATCGTGCGCGAACACGACCGCTCGCGAGAGATCGCGCCGACGATATTCACGCTCAGCCTCGCGAACGCTGGCGTGCTGGCCGGACTGATGGTGATCTTCGCGCCGACACTGTCGCGGCTGCTCGGCTCCGCGGAGGCCACCGCCGCCGTGCGTGTGCTGGCGCTGTTCGTGTTGCTTTCCGGTTTCAGCGCCGTGCCGGCCGCCCTCATGACGCGCGACTTCATGCAGCGGGAGCGCTTCATCATCGACGCTGCCTTCCTCGTCAGCTCGACCGCGAGCATGATCGTGCTCGTCTTGCTGGGCCATCCGGTTATGGGCCTTGCGGTATCCCGGTTGGCCGGACAGGTCGTCACTGTCGTCATGATCACCTTGATGGCGCCGGAGCGTTACTGGCCGGGATTCCATTGGCGAGTTGCCAAGCCGCTGCTGGCGTTCGGATTGCCGCTTGCCGCATCGAACCTGCTGATGATGGCGATCGCGAACGTCGACTTCGCCGTGGTCGGACACGCGCTCGGCCCGGGCCAACTCGGTTACTACAACCTGGCATTCAGCATCTCCGGATGGCCTGTGACGATCTTCAGCGCGGTTCTGATCAGCGTCACGTTGCCGACGCTGTCCCGGGTGCGCAACTCGCCGACAGAGCTGACCCGGCACCTGTCTGCCGGACTATCGGCGGTCACAGCGCTGTCGTTCCCGGTATGCGCGCTGTGCGCCGTGCTCGCCGGGCCGCTCATCGACACGGTGTACGGCCATCGGTGGCACCCGGCATGGGCGGCACTCGTGGTCCTGTCGATCTTCGGGGCAGCACGCACCGTCCTGACGCTGTTCTCGGATCTGGCGA
>JBPYES010000055.1:0-4533 GCA_051984825.1 Jatrophihabitantaceae bacterium | reverse complement strand
GTCGTGCGGTTCGGCAGTTCGACGATGCGCACGCGCTGCATCTCGTCGCTGCCCACCATGAACGGTGAGTGCGTGGTGAACAGCGTCTGGTTACGAGCCGCGAGCTTGGTGATCGTCTCGCGGAACGCCTCCTGCTTGAGCGCATGCAGGCTCACGCCCGGCTCGTCCAGCAGCAGCACGGCGTTCGCCTCGTTGCTGCGCGCCTGCGCCTCGAATACGACGTGGAAGGACACGAGCCAGCGGAACCCCTCCGAGCCCTGGTCCAGCTCGACGCGGGCGCCATCTTCGTTGCGGACAACGACCTTGAGGTACTGCCCGTCGGGCAGGATGTCGACCTCGCGCTCCTCGCCCCACACGGCATTGATCGCCTTGGTGAGCGTGTTCGCGGCGATGTTCAGCTTGTAGCCGCGCCGGTCGAGGCGGGCTTGGTATTCGGCTACCTCCTCCTGGCTGGGCGGGACGATTTCACCGCTCTGGTTGCGGACATCCGGGATGCCGCGGCCCAGCTCAGCCAGCTCCAGCGCGCTCAGCCCGAGGTAGCGCAGCAGGCACAGGTTGCCGAAGTCGTACTCATCGTCGATGTCGCCGGCGGCTTCCTGCGCGGCGAGCCGGCCGAGGTGGATACGTGGCTGCACCTTCACGTACTGCGAGAAGTAAACGAAGAACGGGATGTGCCCCTCGATCGCCTCGAAGGCCTCGTCGGTCTGGGCGTCGCAGCGGGCCGCGTCTCGTACTGCCGTGACCGCGGCGGTAATCGCCGGTTGCTCCGCGTCGAGCCCTGCGGCCGCGGTGTCCAGCCAGTCGAGCAGCTGGGTGGCACGTGTCCCGCGCAGCGTGGTGGCGGGCTCCCATTTGGCGGTGAGTCTTGCCAGGGTGTCAAGCGTCGGTCGGGCCGCGGGGTCTTCGGCTGATGCAGCCTCCGTGAGCGCGGCGCGCAGCACGTCCAGCGGCTGGCCCACGTCTGCGTAGCGAGACCACATCGCGAGCTCACCGAACCAGTACCGGCGCGAGCCGTCGTAGCAGCGCTGCAGGTGCAGTTCGGTCGCCGCCTCGAGATGCGGGGCGAACTCGGCGAGCACCACCCGGTCGTGGTCCTCCAGCTCGAAGACAGCGGTCGCGACGACGACGTCGGACAGGTCGACCAGGCCCTCGTCGATCTCGCGATAGCGCGAGCGCGGATAGTCGCGCAACGGATCGAGTTCGAGCGTGCGACCCGGGGGCAGGTTCACCGTCTGGAGCGCGCGCAGCAGGGCGGTCTTGCCCGCCTCGTTCGGGCCGACGATCACCGTCTTGTCGGCCTCTACGTCGAACCAGCCACTGTCGTGGATCGACCAATAGTTCTGGACCCGAGCCTTCTTGAGCTTCATCGACCTCGCTTTCGGCTGGCAACAGGCTACGGGGTAGCGCCGCGTGACGGCGACGGTGGAAACCGGTACTCGTGCGCATGCCGTTCGTGATTCAGTGGGCCTCATGTCGTACGCGAAGGATGTCGGCGAGGCCAGCGCGGTTCGCCGCGTGATCGGTGACGTACCGGATCTGACGATGCGCTCAGGCACGCACGTCCGCTTCGTCGCGCCAGGAAGTGTGACCGACCAGCGGTACGGGCTGTTCGAGTGGAACATGGGAGCGCAGGGCGGCGGCCCGGACGCCCACTTCCACAAGACGTTCTCGGAGTCGTTCTACGTCACGCGTGGGACGGTCGCGCTTTTCGACGGCATGGCGTGGCTCGACGCCAAGCCGGGCGACTTCGTCTACGTGCCGGAGGGTGGCATTCACGCGTTCCAGAACACCAGCGGCGAACCGGCGTCCATGCTGATCCTGTTCGCGCCGGGGCCACCGCGCGAGCGGTACTTCGAGGAGCTCGCCGAGATCGGGCACTCGGGGCGGCAGCTCAGCGACCACGAGTGGATCGAGCTGTGGGCGCGGCACGATCAGTACCCGGCGACTTAGGTTGTCCGAAACATCCAAGACGGCTCGCGGCCCGGCTGGTTACCTTCGCCGCATGAACCTTCGACTTTCTGTCATAGAGCTCGTGGTTGCCGACATGGCGGCGTCGCTGGCTTTCTACCGGCGGCTGGGCCTCGACATCCCGGCCGACGCCGACCAGCAGCCACACGTGGGCGTCGACCTCGGCGGTGGCATGCAGCTCGCGCTGGACACCGAGGACACGATCCGCTCGTTCGACAAGGAGTGGACGCGCCCGTCCGGCGACGGCCACCGCATGGCGCTCGCGTTCGCCTGCGACACCCCGGACGAGGTGGACGCCGCCTGGACCGACCTCACGGGCGCCGGCTACCACGGCCACCTAGAACCGTGGGACGCCTTCTGGGGAATGCGGTACGCCGTCGTCCATGACCCCGACGGCAACCCTGTCGACTTCTTCGCCCCGCTCGCCACGTAGCGCGGCCGGCGTGCCGCCGCCGAGCGCGAGCGCGTCCCGGCACAGATGCGCCTGGTCGGCGTATCCGCAGCGCGCCGCCACATCCGCGAGCGGCACGCCGGCCCGAGCGATGTCCAGCGCTCGACTCAGACGCAGGATGCGAGCCAGCCGCCGTGGCCCGTACCCGAAAATCGGCTGGCAGCGCCGATGCAGCTGCCGAGCGCTCATCCCGAGGTAGTCGGCCATACGCGCGACCGGGGTGGCCGCACTCGCCATCGCGTGCACCTGCCGGCCGAGCGGATCGACGTCTTCATCGGCGGCGCGCCGCGTCAGCCACGCGGTAAGTGACTCGACCGGGCGGTCAGCCACTTGGCCGGCGAGGTGCCGCGCAGCGCTCGAGGGCAGTAGCTCGTCCACGTGGACGCTGCGGTCGCGCAGTTCGTCGGCCGGGACGCCCAGCAGCGCGGGGCCGATGCCGAAATGGAAGCGCAGCGCGACGTACCGGCTGCCCGGTGTGCAGTCGTGCCATCGGGCAGCGGTATCGGGTCCGGCGGCGAACAGCGCCCGGCCGTCCCAGATCAGGTCGAGGCAGCCGTCCGGCATGATGCGCGCGCGGCCCCGCGCGGTGCGCTGCCACAGCACCACGCCCGGCACGCCCGTGGGCTGCTCTCGGTAGACCACGCCCCGATCATGCCGCGCCGCTCTGACGTCCCTGCCATTGTCGGAGGGACCTGCTGACATCGGCCCATGTCGCTACTCGCGAAGCACCCGGACACGATCGAGCGCGCGGACGTCGAGGTCATGCAACGCAGCACCGCCGACAACCTGGCGTCCATCCAGCAGCTGTGGCCGTCATTCGAGCGGGAAGTCGGGCTGAAAGGGCGCAAGATGTATGCGCTCGTCCGCGACGGTACCTACACGACGTGCACGCCGATCCGGCCCGACGACGATCCGGAGGGTGCCGGACTGGAGCGCGGCGTGCTCCCCGGCGGACGCTATTTCCGGGGTCGGTTGCTGGGCGAGCCGCCTGGGTTGTACACGCGCATTGGTCCCGGCGTTCAGGAACTCTTGCGTCTCGTCGGCACGTCCGTCGATCGTGGGCGCCCCATCGTCGAGTTCTACCGCCGACACGACGAGATCGAACTGTGGGTGCCCGTTCTGACCTGAGCCGCCGGACGCCCGCATTCAGCTAGAAACCCGCGTACGTGGTGCAACGACGGGGCTCCTCGTTGCGTCCTCTAGGTGTTGGCAGGGGGATGGTCGTGATGGTGTCGCCCGCGTCGAGTCCCGATTGGTGGCTTCGCGGCTGCGAGAAGAACATCGTTTGTGTGGTTGGGTATTCGAGTCTCATGTGCGCCCCGCTGTCACATGTGGACGGATGTAACTAGGTAGCCGCGCCATGTTGTGGAGGGATCAGACCGATGATGATGCGAGCAGGTCGCAGTGTGGCGTGCCTGGCTACCGCGACGGGGATCTGCCTGGCGGGAGTCGGCCTCGCTTCGGCTGATCCGAGCAGTAGTCCGTCGACGTCGGCTGTTCCCGCGTCCTCATCGGCCACGTCCCCGCCGAGTTCTCCGGCGGCGCCGTCGTCGCCTGCAACGCCGACGACCAGTCCAGCGAGTGACCCGCCCGGCGGCCTGACCGCAACGTTCAACAACCTCTGCACGGACTTCGGGTTCGACGTCACGAATGGCACCGCGGTCGCGCACACCGTGCACGTCGAGGTGAACGGCACGCAGGTCGGCGCCGCCGTGACCGTCGCACCAGGGGCGACCGCACACGTGCCGCTCGCTGCCAACACCGAACCCGCAAGCCAGGTGCAGCTCGTGGACGAGACCGGCAACGTGATCTCGTCGCTGTTCATCCGGTTCTGCACATCCGTAGAGAACATCTCCGCGACCATCGCAGCCGGTGCCACCTATACGAAGACGGGCTTCATCAGCCCTGCCCTGGTCGCTCCCGATGCGCAGCACGGCGTGGTAACTGGCATCCGGGTCTCATCGGATGTCTCCGGGGGAGCGCTGCGGTACACGCCTAACCCATGCTTTGCCGGTACCGATCGGTTCGGCTACTCAGACTTCATTTTGTCAGTGCAGGGTGTTATCACGGTGACGGTGCTGCCCGGTACGTGCCGGGTCAGCGTGCACCGCAGC
>JBPYES010000054.1:0-15332 GCA_051984825.1 Jatrophihabitantaceae bacterium | reverse complement strand
CGCAGCTGAGGACGGAGCCGCGGCCTGCCAGCACGGCAGGCCACCGGTGACCGTCGGCCGTCCCGCGCGACCGGAGCCACCGCGCGCGAAATGCGCGCGGCACGCTGGCAGGTCTTCGGACTCACGGGCGTAACGCCAGGGCCGGAACTTCCGGCTGACGTTTCCTACTGGCCGTCGCTTCCCGGGCCGTAAGGCACAGTGCTGCTCCCGTCGCGCGTCTGCGACGGGGACGGCTGTCGTTCCCGCTCACCGCTGCGGGGCAGTCCCGGATTCGCACCGGGTTCCCTCTTGCCTCGAACACGCCTGGAGGACGCGCCCGAACCAGCTGCACGGACCACCATATGTAGGGGCTACGACAAAGGCACGCACCACATGTAGATCGGCGTGTCGCTGCTCCGGGGGGCGATTCGGCTACTGCGGCAGGCCGCGCCAGCCGTCCGGTTCGACGCCGCCGGGAACCGGGGCCTGCGGGTCGTAGGGCGTCCGGGTGAAGACGAACGTCCCCACATCGAGGTGCGTGACCCGGCCGCTCGCGTCGCGCCCGATCCGCAGGCGCTCCCCCTCGTAGTAGCCCTCGAGGCCGGTCCAGGTGCCGTCTAGTTCGGGACGGAACCGGGACGCGCGTCCCGAACCCCGCAGCGGCTTGAGCTGCAGGTGCCGGTCGGGCAGCAGGTACATGCCGTACCCGGTCGGGCCCCAGTACCAGGGGCCCGTCAGCGCGAGCAGTCCGTCGTCGAACGACGGCAGCGGACGCCACGGCGGCGGGAGCGGCGGCTCGTGCGACGCAACGATGCTGATCAGTTCGGCAGCCAGGCTGCCGATCTGGATGCCGGAGGTCGCATTCGCCATAACGATTGCGCCGAGCCGTTCGTCCACGCTGAGCCATACCGCGGCGAGGAAGCCGGGCATCGAGCCGGTGTGCCCGACCAGGGTCCGGTCACCGTCGTACAGCAGCTGCATGCCAAGGCCGTACCCCTGGGTACGTTCACTGCTCGCGGACGCCGGCGCGCGCATCTCCTCCAACGTCTCGACGCGGAGCACTGCCGGATTCCCCTCGGCCAGGAATCGCGCGAATCGGCACAGGTCGGTCACCGTCGACCACAGCTGCCCGGCCGGCGCCATCGCCGCGGCATCCTCGGCAGGCTCCGGCAGCAACACATCCGCCCAGGGATGCACCGCCCACCCGGCTGCGTGCGGCGGCTGCGGCATGAGCGTCGTGCGCGTCATGCCGAGCGGCTCGAGGATGTCGTGCCGCAGCGCCTCACCCCATGGCGCGCCACGAAGCTGCGCGACCAGCGCGCCGAGCACCCCGAATCCCGGGTTGGAGTAGTGGAACCGCCGCCCCGCGGGATGCCGCAGCGGGTCGGCGCCCAGCGCGTCCGAAAGCCTCGGCGTTCCCGGCACGCGTTCCCACCACAGCCCGGCGGACTCGGACGCCAGCCCCGCGGTGTGTCCGAGCAGTTCCGCAATGCGAGCTTCGCCGACCGGCGTCCCGGGTAGGTGCTTGTCGAGCGGGTCGGCGAGGTCGAGCCGGCCCTCATCACGCAGCCGCATGACCTGCACCGCGACGAACGTCTTGGAGATCGATCCGATGCGGTACTGCGTGTCGTCCCGCGCATCGCCGACGGCACCCCATCCGCCCGTCCAGACCGGCGCACCGTCGCGCACGACAGCACCCAGCAGCGACGGGACGCGCCCCTCGGCCTGCGCGGTAGCGATCCGGTGCAGCAGCGCGTTCCGCGTGCCTGGGAGCAATTCGGCCATAGCAGGAACATAGCCGGGCGGAAAACGGGTTGCCGCCGCGGGAAGGCCGCTGGGACGGTCGTCGGCATGACGCTCGAGATTGTCGCCGTGGACCCGGAGGATGCCGCCCGCTTCGAGGCATGGCGCGCGGTGCTGGAGGCATCCCAGCGCGTTGAGTACGGCGATGAGCACAGCGTCCCCTCGCTGGAGGAGGTCCGCGCGAGCTTCCGCGACCAGCGCGACGAGCGGCGCCTCGCCCGGGCGGCAGTTCGCGACGGCACCGTGGCCGGACACCTCGACGTGGCGCTGCACCTGAGCGACAACACGCACCGCCTCGACTTCACCGTTGCGGTGCATCCGGACCAGCGCCGGCAGGGCATCGGCAGCGCGCTGCTCGAGCACGTCGAGCGGATGGCCCAGGCGGAGCACCGCACCGTGCTCGGCACCGAGTCCGACGTCGCTGCCGGGCACGGCGATCCGGCCGCGGGCTTCGCCGCACGGCACGGATTCACCACGGCCCAGCGCGAACTGCACAGCCGCCTCGTGCTACCGGTCGACGTAGCGGCTGCCCGCGCGGAGGCGGAGAAGCATGCCGACGGCTATGAGGCGTTGACGTCCTGGGACGGCATCCCCGACGAGTGGCTGACCGACCGGGCGCTCCTGTCACGCCGCATGAGCACCGACGCGCCGATGGGCGCCCTCGACTACGCGGAGGAGGAGTGGGACGCGGAGCGGGTGCGCCGCATCTACCGACTTGCGCGCGAGCAGCGGCGGCGCGTCGTGGAGACGGTGGCACGGCACCAGGCGAGCGGCCGGCTGGTCGGCTACACGACACTCGCGGTCGCCGAGCACACGCCCGACGTTGCCTACCAGTGGGACACGCTCGTGCTGCGTGAGCACCGGGGGCACCGTCTCGGCATGCTGCTCAAGGCGGCGAACCTGCAGGCGCTAACCGCAGAACTGCCCGGCGTGCGCGGCGTCCACACCTGGAACGCCAACGAGAACGAGCCGATGCTGCGTGTCAACCGCGCGCTAGGCTTCGAGCCGATCGGCCAAATGACGGAATGGCAGAAGAGCCTGAGCTGATTCGCTCATCGCGTTAGCGCGCTGGCGTCGGGCGGGACGTCGACCGCATGCTCCCGTAGCGCCTCGAGCGGGACGATGTCCAGCGCTCGCTCGTTCGTCGCCTCCAGCACTACGGGTGCGGCAACGCCGGCCTGGTACGACGCCAGCCACCGCAGCGCGACGACGCACCAGCGATCGCCGGGCCGCAGCCCCGCAAAGCGGAATTCGGGCCGCGGCGTACTCAGGTCGTTGCCGATCTGCTGCTGGTGCTCGAGGAACTCCGCGCTCATCACCGCGCATATCGTGTGACTGCCGACGTCGTCCGGGCCGCTGCTGCAGCAGCCGTCCCGATAAAAGCCGGTCACCGGGTCGGCGCCGCATTCCGCAAGCGGTCCGCCCAGAACGTTGCGCTCGTCCGTCACCTGAGACAGCATCACACGCCAACGGGCATCATTGACGGAAGGGCAGATGGAAGCGGATCCTGCGATGTTCGAGCTCGGCACCGACGGCCCGGCGGTGATCCTCGTCGCGCTCGACGGCTCGGAGACGTCGATGCGGGCGGGCGCATACGCCGCTGGAATGGCACGCCGCCAGGGCGCCAAGATCGTGTGCGTCTACGTCGGGCAGATCGCCGGTATCGCGGCCAGCGTGCCGGCCGCGGTCGGCGCGTTGATCCAGATGCACGACAGCATCGCGCGCAGCCTGCGCGAGCAGATCGCCGAGCGTGCGCCCGAGACCGGCGTCGACGTGACGTTCGTCGAGCGGCGTGGGGATCCGTATACCGAGATCGTCCGGCTGGCCAACGAGATGCGGGTCGACGCGGTCGTCGTGGGCCGTTCGGCGCAGCGGGGCCACCGGTTCATGGGATCGCTTGCGGTGCGCCTGGTGCGCGATGCACAGTGGCCGGTCACCGTGGTCCCGTAGCATTCTCGATGCGGCTGGTCCGGGGCCCACGCTCCGGAGCAAGAGGGAACCCGGTGTGAATCCGGGACTGCCTCGCAGCGGTGAGTGGGAACGATCGCCGTCATGACGAGCACTGGGTACGCCTGGGAAGCGACGGCTAGTAGGAACGAGTACGCCGCCCACGAGTCCGAAGACCTGCCAGCCGTCCGCGCGGCGACCGTCGCGTGGCAGCCACCGGACTCGCGAAGGAGAGGTCCGTGACCACATCGACCCTGTACGGCTACCCGCGGCAAGGTCCCAACCGCGAACTGAAGAAGCTGCTCGAACAGCACTGGGCCGGGGCGTTGCCCGCCGCCGACTTGCAGGCGGCCGCCGCTCGGCTGCGCGCCCAGCGGCTGTTCGAGATGCGCGCGGCGGGCATCGACGAAATCTGCAGCAACGACTTTTCGCTGTACGACCATGTGCTCGACACAGCGTGGATGCTCGGCGCGATACCGCCCCGGCACCTGCATGCCGACCCGCTGACGTCCTACTTCGCGATGGCGCGCGGCACGGCCGACGCCGCGCCGTTGGAGATGACGAAGTGGTTCGACACGAACTACCACTACTTGGTGCCGGAGCTAGGCCCGGAAACGCAGTTCCACGCCGACGCCGGCAAGCCGGTCGGCGAGTTTCGCGAGGCGGCAGAACTCAACATCGTGACCCGGCCGGTGCTGCTCGGCCCGGTCACGTTCCTGCTGTTGTCGAAGTCCACCGTCGACGGCTTCCGCCCGCTATCGCTGCTGGAGGACCTGCTGCCGGCGTACGCGGATGTGCTGGCGCAGCTTGCCGACGCAGGCGCCGAATGGGTCCAGCTCGACGAGCCGGCGCTGGTGCAAGATCAGCCCGATGAAGTCCTGGGTGCCCTCGAACGCACCTACCATACGCTGGCGTCCGGTCGGCCGAAGCTGCTTGTCGCGTCGTATTTCGGACCGCTCGGCGAGGCCCTGCCCGTGCTCGCCCATACGCCGGTGGACGGTCTGGCCGTCGACCTGACCGCGCAACGTATCGAGCCGTTGCCGGGGAAGCGGCTCGTGGCCGGCATCGTCGACGGGCGCAATGTATGGGCCAACGACCTGGAGCGCTCGCTCGAGCTGCTGGAGCCTCTTGGCGCCGTCGATGTCGCGCCGTCCTGTTCGTTGCTGCACGTTCCGCTGGACGTGACGGCCGAGGACACCCCGGTCGCGCGCTGGCTGGCGTTCGCCCGGCAGAAGCTGGACGAGGTGGTGCTGATCGCGCGCGGGCTGCGCGAGGGGCGCAACGCGATCGCCGACGAGCTCGCGGAGAGCCGGGCACGCCTGGCCGAGCGAGCGGCTTCGCCGATGGTGCGCGACGCGGCCGTGCGGGCCCGGGTGGCCGCCGTCACGCCGGCCGACCTACAGCGCCGCAGCGAATACGAGCACCGCCACGAGGCACAGCAACGCCGGCTGGGTCTGCCGGTGCTGCCGACAACGACGATCGGCTCGTTCCCGCAGACGCGTGAGCTGCGCCGTGCCCGCGCCGACCGCGCCGCCGGGCGGATCACCGACGAGGCCTACCACGCCGTGATGGCCCAGCAGGTAAAGGACGTTATCGCCAGCCAGGAGGAGCTGGGCCTCGACGTCCTCGTGCACGGCGAGCCCGAACGCAACGACATGGTGCAGTACTTCGCCGAACAGCTGGGCGGATTCGTGGCTACCCGGCATGCCTGGGTGCAGTCGTACGGCAGCCGGTATGTCCGCCCGCCGATCCTCGTCGGCGACGTGTCCCGCCCGGTACCGATGACCGTCGAGTGGGCGCGGTTCGCGCAACAGCAGACGTCCCGTCCCGTCAAGGGAATGCTGACCGGGCCGGTGACCATGCTCGCCTGGTCGTTCGTCCGCGATGATCAGCCCTTGTCAGACACGGCGCGGCAGGTTGCGCTGGCGCTGCGTGACGAGGTGGCCGACCTGGAGGTGGCAGGCATCGCGATCGTCCAGGTGGACGAACCGGCCCTGCGCGAATCGCTGCCGCTGCGCCACGACGCGCAGCCGGAGTACCTGCGCTGGGCCGTCGACGCATTCCGGCTCGCGACCGGCGGCACCGCCGACGACACCCAGATCCACACGCACATGTGCTACGCCGAGTTCGGCGACGTCCTCGACGCGATCATCGCGACGGATGCAGATGTCATCAGCCTGGAGGCGGCACGCTCCGGCATGGCGATCGTGCGCGATCTTGCCCGGGCGAACTACCCGCGCGAAGTCGGCCCGGGCGTGTGGGACATCCATTCCCCGCGGGTACCGTCGTCCGACGAGATCGCCGCGCTGCTGCACGCGGCACTCAACGCGCTGCCGGCGAATCGGCTGTGGGTGAACCCGGACTGCGGGCTCAAGACGCGCGGCTACGCCGAGGTGCTGCCCACCCTGGCGAACCTGGTGGCGGCAGCACAGGCGGTGCGTGCCTCGCTGCCATGATCGCCGACCGTGCCCGTGCGCTCAACCGCGCCGTCGTCATCGGGATGTACGCGCTCACCGCGGTGGCCGTCGCGGCCGGCGCACTCACCCCGTTCGTCGCCGTCGTGCTGCTCGCCGGGCCACGCGCGCTGCGCGCGTTGCGGGTGATGGCACGCCCTGCGCCCGACGGTCCGCCGCCCGGCTACGTCGGCTGGCCGCTCTGGTACCACCGCGTCTGCCTCGTGCACAACCGGGCGTTCGGCTGGCTACTGCGCGGTGGATTGAGGCTCGGAGCACTCTGGCCAGCAGTCTGATCCGGCGGGGCGCAAGCGCTCCTCGTGTCGCTTGTGGAGGTTTGCCATCGCCGGCGCGGACCGCTCATCGCCAACCGACAACGTTGTCTGTACGCTGCGTAATCTATGCTGCCGGCGTGGCGGAAGCTAGCAGCCGACGATCGGGATAACGATGTCATATGGCTACTGATCGGGCCGTTCCTAGTCGACCGACGCTACGCCAGGTAGCGGCGCTGTCCGGCGTGAGCTTGAAGACGGCATCGCGAGTGATGAACGGCGAGCAGTACGTGGCCGAGGCGACGGCACTGAAGGTGCGCGCCGCAGCGACGCAACTGGGCTTTCGCCGCAACACGATCGCTCGCGAGCTGCGTTCGGGTGCCCGGTCGTCGTCGGTCGGGCTGATCATCGGCGATCTGGCCAACCCGTTCTACTCGCGGATCGCACGTGGCGCCGAGCGGCGGCTGCGTCCCGGCGGGCTCCAGCTCATTTCGGCGAGCACCGAGGAAGACCCCGATCTGGAGCACGTCCTCGTCTCGGACATGCTCGAGCGGCGCGTGAGTGCGCTGCTGATCGTGACGAGCGGCAGCGACCACGGGTACCTCGACGCTGAGCGCCGCCTCGGCCTGCCCGTCGCGTTCCTGGACCGGCCACCCGAGGACATCGTCGCGGACACCATCGTGCTCGACAACGTCGGTGGTGTCCGGCAGGCGGTCCAGCACCTGCTGCGGCAGAAGCACCGGCGCATCGGCCTGGTCGGCGATCTGAGCCGGCTCGAGACACACCGCGAACGCATCGCCGCGTTCGAGCAGGTCATGACCGAGGCAGGCATCGGAAATTGGCAGAAATACGTGCGTGCCGGGTCGCACGACGTAGAGACGGCGCGGCACGCGGTGGACGAGCTGCTCGCGATGAAGCCGCCGCCGACGGCACTTTTCACTACGAACAACCGCATCACGATCGGCGCCCTGCGGGCCTTGCGCGGACGCGACGACCCGCCCGCACTGGTCGGTTTCGACGATTTCGACCTAGCCGACCTGCTGGACGTCACGGTCGTTGCTCACGAACCGGAGCGGATGGGTGAACTCGGCGCCGAGTTGGTGCTCACCCGGCTCGGCGGCGACGAGCAGCCGGCGCGCCGGGTGCTTCTGACGACACGGTTGGTGCCGCGCGGCTCGGGCGAGCGTCCGCCGCGCAGGCGCTGATCCGCACCCGGTGGACTAGCCGCTTCGGCGCAGCCTAGGCGTACCGGCGCCGCTGTCGCGCGCCCACGCGACAAGCCCGGCGACGTCCACGCCGTAGGGATCACGCCCGCGGAACGACTCGATCGCCGCGGCGCCGCGTGACAGGAGAGCCGCAGCGCCGGCCGCGTTGCCGCGCGCCTCATGCGTCACCCCGACAGCAAGCTGCGCCAGACCTTTCCAGAACGGACGCTCCGGCTCGGAGGCGGCCTTCCAAGCATCCTCCAACACTTCGTGCGCATGGAACGGCAGCCCCTCGTCGAGCAGCCGCTGCGCCTCGTCGAGCGCCTCGTCCGGCGTGCGGGCCACGCCCACCGGCTGCCGCGGCACACCGGTCGTTCCCCGGGGCAACGGCCGCCCGAGCGCGTCCCGAGGCCTGGCGTTCTGGGGACGTCCCCCCGCATCACGATCACGCATATCGCTCACCTATCGATCATTGTCCGCCGTGCCGTGCGATGAAACGATCAACCCATGGCAAGCCCCGGCTGGTACCCGGATCCACAAGATCCGAGCTGGCACCAGTACTACGACGGGCAGCGCTGGACGGGCGAACGCCGCCCGTCGAGCGCACCGTACCTGCAGACTGGGCCACTGCCGCCGTACCAGCCGGAGCCCTGGGAGCAGCCACAGGCCTGGCAGCAGCCGCCGTGGGCGCTGCCTTGGGGGCAGCCGTCGCAACCACCTCGGCGCCGCAACCGGGTGCCACTGATCGTCGGACTGGTCGCCGTGCTCGCCGCCGGATTGGGCGTCGCCGGCTACGTTCTCTTCAGAGGCAACAGTTCGCCGGCGTTCACGTTCGACGGCAAGACGATCGACGCGCCGGATAAGCCGCTGCAGCAAGCCGCCGCCGTTGTGCGCTCGCTCGTAGCGTCCCGGCACGGCGCCCAGAGCAAGTTCACGCGGTGCTACTACGCAGTGCGCACGCATCCGGCGCAGGGCGTCGAGAACAGCGACGTCGACGACTCGATCTGGTGCGGCCCGGTGCTGTTCGTCGACGGCGACCCGGGCAAGCAGTACTTGCGCTTCCCGATCAACAGCGAGCCGACGCGCGGCGGCGCGGTCGCGCTGACGCCATCCGGGCAGCCGGTCTCGGACGACCCCGAGCCGGTGCCGTCCGGATTCACATTGAAGCGTCCGGACGACGCAACGCCGCCGCCCGGTGCCGGCGGCCTGGCCGTCCCGGCGCCACCGGCCGCTGCCACGAACGCCCTGCTTGCCACCGACCTCGGCACCCAAACCGTTCCCGACGCGCCGCGTGGCGCCGTGATCGGTTCCAGCAACGGCGGCATCACAGTTACGAAGTTGGGCGCCGTCAAGCGCTACGGCAACGGGGATGGCGCGCGTTGCGCGCCCAGCGGCTCGCGGCTCATCGCATTCCGGCTCACCGGCGCCATGGGCGATGACGGAGCGCCGGCCGACCTCAGTGGCGACACCACGGTGTCGATCAATGGCGGCGCGGCGCGCAAGCTGCCGAACGCGGACAGCGAGCAGTATGTGGTGGTTGCCGTGCCGAACTCCGCCCGGTCCGCCGACCTGGTGCTCAACGACGCCGGGTACATGCAGACGCTGTCGCTGCTGTCCGGCAAGCCCGGCGCCGGGAACATCAAGGTGCTGGCCCGTGCGCACCGGCAGAGCAACATACGCCGGAGTGGCAGCGTTCGGTTCACGTTCTCGCAGACCGTCGGCTTTCCCGACGGCAGCAGCGGAACAAGCCAGTCCGGCACGTACACCGTCGACGGCGCCACGCTGGCGTTCAGCCTGCCGAATAAGCACGTGAAGGCGAGCAGCACGAGTAAAGCCCTGCTGTATGTCGAGGTCCGCTACACCGTGCCGCAGAGCCCGGGTCACAACTTCGGCTTCCCGCCCGAGACGATGACGTTCACACCCGCGGGCGGAGCATCGATGAAGGCCCGTAACGTCGCGACCAGTTCCGACACGCTGTACGACGTCTTCGAGGTGCCGGCGGAACTGATCTCCGGGACGCTTCAGATCGGCGGGTCGTTCACCACGAAGTTCGTCAACGCCGCCACCACCTACACGACGACGGTCGCGACGCCGATCACCGTGCCGATCACGTTTCCGGCGGGGTGAAGCGCGGCCTCGGCTCGAAGCCGGCAGCGCGGTAGCACTGGTCGATCAGCTGCATGGACGTAACCGCGTCGTCCGCATCGATGGGCAACGGCTCGTCATCGCGTAACCGGGCGATGAACGCCTCGAGTTGGTACGTGTAGGACGGCCGGGTACCCAGCTGTTCGACGCGCTCGCCGGCGGGCGTGGCCACGAAGATTCGGTCGTCCCGCTGCGGCAGCACGAAGTTGGCGGCGGTGGCGACACCGCGAGTGCCGACGATGCGGCAGGTCATGCGCTCGAAATCGCCGGCCATGTTGCATCGGGCCGAGCCCGTGGCGCCGTCGGGAAATTCCAGATCGGCATCCAGCCACTCGTCGACGCCGGCGTTGTCTTCGCGTGCCTCGCCGCGCGCCGCGACGAGCGTCGGCTCGCCACCGCCCCACGGGGCCAGCAGGCGGTGGGCGTGCAGCGCATAACAGCCGAGATCCATCATCGCGCCACCGGCTAGTGGCAGCGACCAGCGTGGATCGTCGTCGTCCGGCGGCGGGATGACCATGACCGCCTCGACGCGCTCCAGGTCGCCCATCTCGCCCGAATCGAGCAGCTCGAGCATCCGCTGCATCACCGGATGGAACACGTAGTGGAAGCCCTCGAGTACCACGACACCGGCTTTGGCGGCGGCGTCGCGCACCTCGGCGGCCTCCTCGGCGTTGCTGGCGAACGGCTTCTCGGACAGAACGTGCTTGCCGGCCTGCACGGCGGCGAGGTTCCACGGGGCGTGCAGCCCGTTCGCCAGCGGGTTGTAGATCGCCTCGACGTCGGGGTCGGCGATGACATCTGCGTACGAATCGTGCACGCGCTCGATGCCGTGCTGCTCGGCGAAGGCCTCGGCCCGGGTGCGATCACGTGCGGCGACGGCCACCAGCCGGGTGTTCGTGTCGTGGGCCGGATCGATGATCGCGCGTTCCGAGATACGGGCCGCGCCGAGGATTCCCAGGCGAAGGGGTTCACTCATGCGGGCACCCTAGCCCGATTGCGTAGCGATTCCTCGCGTGGGGCGAGGCGCGCGCCCTGCTGCTGAGTGACGCGAGTCAGTCGAGGCCGCCCAGCACGTTCTGGTCCCAGTCGATCACTGATCCCGTGACGACACCGCTGCGATCGGAGAGCAGGAACACTACGAAGTCGGCGATCTCGTCGACCTGGCCGAGCTTGCCCATCGGCAACCGTCGCGCAGCCTGCTCCCGCCAGTCGTCGCCGGCGTTGTGGAACGCCCGCTGCGTGACGTCCTCGCCCTCGGTGTCCGTCCAGCCGATATCGAGCCCGTTGATGCGGATCTTGTCGAAGCGGTGCGCGTGGGCGGCGTTGCGGGTGAGTCCCGCAAGGCCCGCTTTGGCGGTGGCGTACGGCGCGAGGTAGGGCTGCCCGCCGTGCTCGGACGTGGAGATGATGTTGACGATCGTCCCGGGTGCGCCGCGCCGCACCATGTCGGCCACCACCGCCTGCATCGCGAAGAACGGCGCCCGCAGGTTGACCGCAATATGTGCGTCGAACAGTTCCGGCGTCGTGTCGAGCAGCGTGCCCCGTGACGTCAGCCCCGCCGAGTTGACGAGGCAGTCCACGCGTCCGTGCGCGTCAATCACCGCGGCCACCGCCGCGCGCACCGCCGCGACATCGGTCATGTCCGCGTGGACGTACATGCCGCCCAGCTCGGCAGCCAGCGGCTCGCCGAGTTCCCGGCGGCGGCCGGTGATCGCCACTGTCGCGCCTTCGCGCACCGCCGCCTGGGCGATACCGGCGCCCAGTCCCTGCGTTGCGCCGTTGACCAGGACGACGCGCCCGTCCAGCAGAGTCATGCTGCCCGCCGCTCTGCGTGCGCCGCGAGCTCGGAACGCAGCCGAGCCGGTTCCCAGCGTTCGACGAGCGCCTGCCAGACGATGTCCGCTTGGCTGCGTGGCGCCATACCGTCGAGCGGCGGATCGCGGTCGAGGTTTGTCGGGAACGCATAGCCTTCGGCGGCCGCAGCCACCACGTTTCGCCGGGCGGGCTCATCGGGAACCCGCAGCATGGCTGGGTAGAGGGCATTGCACATGGCAAGGCGGTCGATGCTCTCCATGGCCCGCCCGAACGGCGACGAGACCTGGAGCAGGTTCGCCATGCGCCGAATGTCGCTCGACCGGTTCGTCCCGGCCGCGTGGAATACAGCTGGGTTGAAGAACACGGCGTCGCCCTTCGCGAGTGGCAGCTGGACCCGGTGCTCATCGAAGTAGTCGCGGAACTCGGCGCGCGACGTTGCGGCGTAGCCGGGCAGGTAGGTCTGCGAATACGGCAGGTAGAGCGTCGGGCCGCTCTCGAGCGGCATGTCGCAGTGCGCCACCGCGCCCTGCAGCGTCAGTACCGGCGACAGCGCGTGGACGTGCTCGGGGTATGCCTCGATCGCGGCGGCCGACTGGAAACCGAGGTGGTAGTCGCGGTGCGCGACCTGCGCGGCGCCTCCCGGGTTCACGACGTTGACCTGCGACGTGACCTGGTAGCCCGGGCCCAGCCACGCCGACGACACAAAGGCGATCACCTCGCTGGCGTAGTAGTCGCAGAAGACGTCCGGTGCGCGAAGCGCCAGCTTCTGGAGGGCGTTCCAGACCCGGTCGTTCGCGCCGGGCTTCGCGAAGTGATCGCCCACCGACGGTTGCGCGGCGATCATCTCCTCGAATGCGGCCGTCGCGCGGTCCACCGGGCCCGGCGCGAGCGCGCGGCGGAAGACGACCACACCCGGCCCGGTGTGGAGCGCCCGCACCAGTTCGGCGCGCAGCGCATCGTCCAGGTGCGGCCGGTCGTAGATCAGGACGTTGTGCTCGGCGCTCGCCGCGAGCGGGTACTCGTCCGGGTCCGTGGCCCGCTCGACGACCTCGCGGAAGTCGTCGAGACGGCAGGCAGTGGCGGTCATGACACCACCCTAGGAACCGCGCTAGTCCGGCAGTAGCGGGACGGTCAGGCCGGGGTCGCGGCCGAGCAGCACTCCTCGGGTGACCGCCGCAGTGCCGAAGCGCTCCCGCACCTCGTCCAGCGCGGCGTCAAGCGCGCCGGCCGTGTCGAAGGGCAGCGGTAGCTGCAGGGCGCCGTCGTTGTCGAGGTTGGCCACTGTGATGCCGACGAGCGTGATGCCGCGGGCGGCGATCAGCGAGGCGGCGTCGGCCAGCAACGCCCGCGCCGCATTGAGGATCGTCTCCGTCTGCGCGGTCGGGCGCAGCAGCGTATGCGAGCGTGTCGCCCGGCTCGCATCGTCGAAGCGCAGCCGTAGGACGACGGTTCGGCCGATCCGCCCGGCGGCGCGCAGTCGCCGCGTGACTCGGTCGACCAGCCCGACCAGCGTCGCCTCGACCTCGCCGGGCGACTTGAGACGCCACCCCAGCGCGCGCTGCGAGCCGATCGACCCACGCCGCTTTCCCACCTGCACCGGACGTGGGTCGCGGTTGTGCGCCAGCGCAGCGAGGTGCCGCCCGGACGCCAGGCCGAGCATCGACACGAGCGTCGGCTCGGGCAGCTCGGCCACCTCGCGCACCATGAAGATGCCCCGCTCATGGAGCTTCGCCGCGGTGACCCGCCCGACGCCCCACAGCCGCTCCACCGGCAGGCCGTGCAGAAACTTCAGCTCGCGCTCCGGCGGCACGACGAGCAGGCCATCGGGCTTGGCCACCCCACTGGCGACCTTGGCCAGGAACTTCGTGCGGGCGACGCCGACCGTGATGGGCAGTCCGACCTCCAGACGCACCCGGTCGCGCAACCGCACGGCGATCTCGGTCGGCGTGCCCGACACGGCGCCGAGGCCACCGACGTCCAGAAACGCCTCGTCGATGGACAGCCCTTCGACAAGCGGCGTCGTGCCCCGGAAAACCTCGAACACCGCCTTGCTCGCGTCGGAGTAGGCCGACATCCGTGGCGATACGACGATCGCATGCGGGCACAGTGCCCGAGCCTGACGTCCGCCCATCGCCGTGGCCACACCGAATGCCTTCGCCTCGTAGCTCGCCGCGAGAACGACGCCCGCCCCGACGATCACCGGGCGGCCGAGCAGGCGCGGATCGTCGCGCTGCTCGACCGACGCATAGAACGAGTCGAGGTCAGCATGCAGGATCGACGCCGCATCCCGGGACACGAACATATGTTCGCACGCGGATACGTCAATTTCGCGTGACGACGTCTGGCGTGAGTCCGACCTGGGTGCCGGACACTTCCTGGTGTGAGCGCATCCGACGCGGCTTCCGAACGGTTCACAACGGTATTCCGACGGTATGGCGGGCGGGTGTTCGCGTACGCGCTGCGGCACTGTGAACTCGGCGTGGCCGAGGAGGTCGTGGCTGACACCTTCCTCGTGGCCTGGCGGCGCTCGGACGACATGCCCGAGCAACCGCTGCCGTGGCTATTGGTGATCGCGCGAAACACGATCGCGAACCATCGTCGGTCTCGGATACGGCAACGGCGGTTGAGCGACGCAGTTGCTGCGTTAGAACGGCTGCACCCTCCTGGCAACAGCGCGGATCACGAGGTGATCGGGCGCGATGACATGTTGCGGGCGCTGAGCGCATTGACCGACCTGGAACGTGAGGCATTACTGCTCGTCGCCTGGGACGGACTGCGGCCGGCTGACGCGGCGACTGTTGCCGGTTGCTCGCCGCGAGCATTCGAGGTCCGGCTGCACCGGGCCCGGGCACGGCTCACCCGTGTCGTCGAGGGCGACGCATCACCTGGTACTGCGGTCGCACGTTTTCAGGAGGCATGATCATGACCGATGTAATCGCTGAGCTGGCCGCGCTGCGCCCGGAAGCGGCAACCATCGAGCGACTCTGGCCGGCGCAGCAGCAGGACGACACGCTCGCGGCCGTGCTTGCGCAGGACCACCGACCGGACCGACGCGACCACCGATTGACGCGAGCGCCACGGCAGACGCGACGGCGTCGCCGCGTCGCCGGAGCGGCGATTCTTGCGGTAGCGGCGGCTGTGGTGAGCCTGCAGATCGTGCTTCCACAAGGTGGGCCTGGCGGCGCAACGCCCGCCGCAGCAGCCGCCCTGGAGGGCCTAGCGATCACTGCGGCCGCAAGTGATCCGGCTGATCTGGCTCGTCCCGGGCAGTTTCGCCACCTCGTGGAGCAGACGTGGCAAGCGGCCATGCCCGAGCGCGGCATGCCGGCGATGCGGCAAACGTACGAGTCCTGGATCGCGACGGATGGACGTAGCTGGCGGCGCGACTACGGCAACGACAACACGGGCCAGCTCTTCGATGAGTACCAGGCGTTTCCCCCGGGCGGCGATCAGACCTACTCAGCCTCTCCCGCATACCTAGCCAGCCTTCCTACCGACACCAGGGCGCTGCAGCGCTACCTGCGCGCGCACGTCACCGGATCGACATCGCGGGACGAAGCCGTCTTCGTCGCCGTCGGCGACCTGCTACGCACCGGGATTGCGCCACGTGCCCTGCGCGCGGCAGCCATCCGCGTACTCGCCCGCACTCCCCATGTCGCGCTGGGGACCACGCATTCCGACGCCCTCGGACGACCCGTGATCAGATTCGACTT
>JBPYES010000053.1:0-4654 GCA_051984825.1 Jatrophihabitantaceae bacterium | reverse complement strand
GGTCGTCAGCTGGTCGTAGCTAGGCAATAGGCACGCAGGACGGTCTGGTCGATGCTGTTGCCGTCGGCGTCTGTCGCAGCCACGCGTAGCGACACCGCGCCGCTACTCGGAGCAGCCTTCGGGTAGGTCACGACCAGGTGCCACCGGAGGTCGTCGAGCCGCACGAGCGCGACCTGCGACCAGGTCGCCCCGTCGTCGAACGACACCCAGGCATTCGCGCTGGTGATCCGCGCGCCGCTGATGCCACCCTGGTGCCCGATGGCCAGGTTGAACCCATACGACGTGGCCGCCGGTGCGCGGTTGAGCAGGTCGAGCTTGCCGAGTTGGTAGTCGACCTGAAGCAGCGGCAGCAGCGCCCGCCCGGACGGCACCGTCGCGGATTGGAACGTCCAGGTCGTCGAAACGTCCGTGGAGTAGGTCCACCACGAAGCGGAGCGGCGCTCGTCGGACACCATGCGGTACGTCGCCTGGCCGGGCACCGCCGGGAAGGTGCCTATCGGGTACGTGCTCTCGGCGAGCAGCTGATCGCCCTGGTACAGCTTGGTGTCGGCGGTGTCCCCACCGGTGCCGAATCCGAGGTGCTGAGCCTGGTCGACGTACGGGAAGACGTACATGGTGAACTGGTCGCCCTCGCGATAGGCGGGCGCGCCGGAGTCTTCCCAGCCGGTCAAGCCGTTCGGCATACCGGGCCGGGCGGCCTGGTCGAACCAGTTCTCCGTCGTCTTGGTCAGCGGCTGATAGACCGTCGGCACGCCGTCGAACTCACCGTTGAACGGGTAGTTCTCCCAGGCCAGGTGCCACCACGAGGTGCCCGGGTCGGTACTAACCCACTCGGTGCGCTGCATCGGATGCGCCAGATTGCGGCCTACCCCGAACACGAACGTCGTCCACGGTCGCAGCGCGTCGTCGACGTCCAGGCCGAGCTGGTTAGGCGCGTCGGCGTAGTACGACGCGTCGATCTCCGCGGTGTTCTTGCTGCTGATGTCGTAGGTCTGGTCAGCCGCGATCTGACCGGGATTCGGCAGCATAAGGTCGTATTGGTAGGAGCTTTGCGCGGTGCCGGAGTACTGCACCGTCACCGGCCCGCTCTGCAGCATGTTCACCAGTGACAGGCCGACGTCCTGGTTCATCGTGAACGCGGGGATCGTCACCGTGCCCGGATCGCCGGCCTGCGCGTACAGCAGACCGGGCACGTTGTTGAAGATGATCGCCGCGGCCGCGCCCGCCGCCTCTGCGTTCTGGATCTTGCTATAGAACGTGTAGGTGCCGCGCTGGATCAACGCGATCTTGCCGTGCATGTCCTTGCCGGCGTAATCAGCGGGCGTGCCGAGGCCGACGTAGACCAGCGGCTGCTTGAACGACCCGTCCACCGGCGCAGCGTTGATCATGAACAGGGGATCGAGCGGGATCGTCTGCGGTTTGACCACGCTCATCTGGATGGGCGGCGCGATCAGCGTCCACTTGCTGTAGAACTCGAACTGCCCCTCGGTGACCGGGTCGGTCGGCACGGCGTAGACCTCGTCGATCGGGGTACCGAGGCTGAACGAACTGCTGAAACTCGACCCCGCAGCGAGGCTGCGGAAATAGCCGACTTGGATGTCGTACGGCGCGCTGGGTTTGGGGGTGTTGATGACGACCTTCTGCGCCGGTCTGGCATCGAGTGTGACGGTCATGTCGTGCGTGACCTGCAACTGTGGATCCCCGACGACCGTGACAGCGAGCGCGTACAGGTTAGGCGCGTCCATCGTGAAGATGTAGCCCATGAGGTTGTACGTGCCGGGTGCCACCCGGAACGTCGGGGTCGCGCCACCGTAGTAGTACTGGGTCTGGAACACGCCGGGAAGCGACGGGTTGTACAGCTCGACCTGGCTGATGCCCGCGGCCTGGCGCCCGTCGTGGGCGATCGCCGGCACGGTGAGGTTGTACATCTCCGGCTCGACGTACGCACCGACGGACGTGTGCACCACGACGTTGCCCGCAGTGCCGGTGAGGTACCCGCTGTACAGGTCGAACTGGCCGGCGTTCGGGTCGACGGTGACGTTTACCGCGGCGGAGCCGCCCGCCGGGACGGTCACAGTGGGCTGGCTCACGGTGAACATGCCGAGTGGCGGAAGGCCGTTCTTCTGACCCGTGACGTTTAGCGACAGGTTCAGCGTGACGTCGGACGAGCCGTTGTTGCGGAACGTCACCGGCTTGGTCACCGGCCCCTCGCCGGTGTGGGGGAACCGGAAGTAGCCGAGGTTGAGGGTGCCCGGGTCGGCGTAAACCTGCTGGCTGAACGCCCGCGCCACGTCGACGCGGCCGCCGCCCTGCTGGTAGACGGTGTAGCCGTCGTCCTTGGAGGTGCTGATCAGCACCGGCTTGAGCTGGGCCGCGGTCCAGTCGGGATGCTCCTCAGCCAGGATCGCGGCGGCACCCGCGACGTGCGGCGTGGCCATCGACGTGCCGGACAGTCGCGTGTAGTACTGATCGACCGGGTCCTCGTCGCCGATTGGCGTTCCGGGAGCGCGGGCCGCGACGATGTTGACGCCGGGAGCCGCGATCTCAGGCTTGATCGCGTAGTCGCCGAGGCGCGGCCCGCGGCTCGAGAAGTCGGCGAGGTGGTCGGACTTGTCGGTCGCCCCTACGGTCAGCGCTGCGTCTGCCGCGCCGGGGCTGGCAACAGTCTGCGCGCTCGGGCCGGCGTTGCCCGCCGCGATCACGAACAGCGCTCCAGTCTGCGCGGTGAGGTCGTTGACGGCTTGGCTCATCGGGTCGGTGCCGTCGCTCGCGGAGCTGGAGCCGAGGCTCATGCTGACGATCCGGGCGTGCTCCTGCTGGGTGGCCCACTCCATCCCGTCGATAATCCATGAGTCGAGGCCGTTGCCGTTGTCATCGAGGACCTTGCCGATGATCAGCCCGGCGCCGGGCGCGACGCCCGTGTAGTAACCATGGTCCGCTGCACCGGTGCCCGCGATGATCGATGCGACGTGCGTGCCGTGGCCGAAGCCGTCGTTCACGTTGCTGGGGTCGCCGCCCCCGGGCTGCCCCGCCGGGACGAAGTTCTGCCCAGCGACGATCTTGCCCGCGAAGTCGGGGTGGGCGGCGTCGATCCCGGTGTCCAGCACCGCGACGTTCACGCCGGCTCCGTTGTAGCCCGCGGCCCATGCCTGCGGGGCACCGATCAGCGGCACGCTTTCGTGTAGGTCGACCTTGACCTTCGCGTCCAGCCAGACCCGCTTGACGGTTGTCGTTCCGCCGTGAAGCGACGTCCAGAACGCGTGCGACTGGTGCTTGTTCTCGCCGATCGCCCTGGCGTTGATGCTGCTGAGCGTTGCGCCGGTGCTGGCGCCCGGCAGCGCAGGCGCCGCCTGCGCCCGGATGCGGCTCGGCCGGTATTGCACGATCATCGGCAGGGTCGACGCATGCGCGTCGTCGTAGCCGTTCGCGACGAGCTTCGATACGTCGAACAGGTCGCGGCTTAGCGTCCCTGCCGCGATCAGCGGCGCCGCGTCGTTCGGGACGACGTACACGTCCTGGCCGACCTGCTGGGTCGAATAGCCGACCTGGGTGCGGTCCGCCGGCGGGTGCACGGTGGCACTCTGCTTGCCGTTCGCGAACCGTTCCAGCAACACGACGTCGCCGGTGAGCAGTGTGACCGTGTGCTGCGACACGACGCGCGCGCCGGCAGCGGGTGCCTGCGCCGGCGCAGCGGCGGCGCTGGCAGTGGGCGCTGCCGTCAGCCCGATTGCTGTGACCAAGGCGGAGGTCGCGGCGAAGAATCGGATCGAAGCTGGGCGCGGTCGTCTCATGGTTTCCTCCAACCGGACGAGGCGACCGAATCGTCCTACGTCGCCTCACCCTCCGGAAAGGCGGAAGCGTTTCCTACTAGCGCCAATGGCACGAAGACGACACCGTCCCGGCCGACGCCGCCTGGCCGGAACGCTCACAAGCCCAGCAGGGGCTCCAGCCCGACGGTCAGGCCGGGCCGGCTCCGGATCTGGCGGATTCCGAGTAGTACGCCGGGCATGAATGAGACGCGGTCGAACGTGTCGTGACGGATCAACAACGTCTCGCCGTTGGTGCCGAACAGGATCTCCTGGTGGGCGACCAGGCCTGCGGACCGCACCGCATGGACGTGCACCCCGTCGACAACCGCGCCGCGTGCTCCGGACAGCGACCGAGTGGTCGCATCCGGCGGGGCGGCGAGGCCGGCGCCGGCGCGCGCCGCGGCGATCAGCCCAGCAGTGCGGATCGCCGTGCCACTCGGGGCATCCACCTTTGCGGGGTGGTGCAGTTCGACGATCTCGGCCGACTCGTAGTGCGGCGCGGCGAGCTCCGCGAACTTCATCGCGAGGACGGCGCCGATAGCGAAGTTCGGCGCGACCAGCACGCCGAGCTGCGGCGCGTCGGCCAGCCACTCCCGAATCACGTCGAGCCGCTCGTCGGTCAACCCGGTCGTGCCCACCACGGCGTGAATTCCCTGGTCGACGGCGAACCGGATGTTGTCCATGACCACGTCGGGATGGGTGAAGTCGACCAGCACCTGGGCGCCGCCGTCAGCGACGCTGAACAGCCAGTCGCCGGCGTCGACGGCTGCCACCAGGTCCATGTCCTCGGCCTCGACGACCGCCTGGCACACCTGTTGGCCCATGCGCCCACGTGCCCCGAGCAC
>JBPYES010000052.1:0-5664 GCA_051984825.1 Jatrophihabitantaceae bacterium | reverse complement strand
CGTTCGTTTGTGTCGCCCCGGCGAAGAACGTCTGAAGATCGGGGTTGCCGTCGACGTGGATGCAGGTGAGCGGTGGCGGCAGCGGCGGCCCGAGCAATGCCGGGTCTGACGTGTCTGACGCGGCGTCGGCGATCGCCTGCATGGCCGCCTGCTGGATTCTTGGGAAGCAGTTCGCCGTGCCGGTGCCGCCGGCGGTCGAGGTCGGCGTGCAGTTCGTGCCGGACGGAGACAGGCCGTTGGCGCCGGTGGTCGTGAACATGCCGTCGTTGACCTCGTTGCCGATCGAGACCAGATCGGGCCAGGCACCGTTCGCGCGGAAGAGCTCCATTTCCTGCTTCACGTAGTCGTACATGAGCCCGGCTGTGGGTGGCACGCCGGCCAATTGATCGACGGTCTTACCCGCCCAGTTCCCCGGAGTCTCGGACGTGTTGTCGCCGGAATAGAACAGCGTGACGTTGACCGACATCCCGAGCTGCTTAGCGCGCGAAGCCAGATCGACGGCCGACCAGTCCGTCTGGGCGTGATTCCCGCTGCTCGGTCCCCCGGGCGATGTGGGGTTGGCAGCTGCCGGGATTATCTGGCTGGCCGGGGGCGCAGCGAGGGTGTAGTTGTTGTACGGCGCGGCCGTCATCGGGAAGCTGACACCACCGTGCACAACCGTCGTGTTGATCGATGCCGGGCGCACTCGGATCATGTTGATCCCGTTGTTCTTGAGGATTTGCAGCAGATCCTGGCCGGGTAGGTAGGCGTCGTGCCACCACGGGGCACTCGCAGAGTTCGCTGCTACTCGGTCGGCCTCGGCCTTTTCCTGAAGGCTGGAGTCATTCCCGAGGAAGTACGTGGGCCGCAGCAGCCACTGCTGGCTCTGCGTGGGTGCTCCGCTAACTGGCGACTGAATCAGCTGCGCGTCGGCCGCGGGGCTGGAGTCCGTGACATCCAATGCGAGGTGCGTCCGGGCGTTGGTAATGGTGCCGTACCCGCTCGTGATGTAGTTGAACGTCCATTCCTGCGTGCCGATATCGACGCCGCACGGATTCTGGACGGTGCGTGTGGTTTCTCCCGCGGTCATACTGTCGAGACAGAGGCCGGTGCCCACGTTGCTGATCTTCCAATTGCCGCTCGGCGCCTTGGTCAGCGCCCACCGCTGGCTGAGCTCGGTGAAACTACGCGTGTTCTGCACTGCATCGGCGCCCACGCCGGCGGCGCCGCCGGCCAGGTCCATCTGCAGACCCGAGGCCTGATTGACGAAGTAATACGTGCCGCCGTCGATCGGGCTCGGATCGACGGGTGATGGCGGCTGCGTGACGGCGGCGTGCGCCGGGGCGACGGAGACGGCCGCAGCGGCGATCAGTACACCGGTGCCGATCAGGGCGAAGCGTTGGGAGCGGGGACGGTGGACGCGCATCGCGGCGACTCCTTCGCGGCGTGGAGAAATCTCCGGCGCGCGGCCGACCGGTATTCAGGCATTAGCGCGCCTGCTTATTAAGGGTTACTAGGACGGACCGGACCATCTACCCGTACCCGATGACAATCTCACGGAAGGTCAGCGGGTCGCAACCGCCCAAGCGCGCCGAGGACCCTGGCGTTGCGGCGGCTCACGCCGGGGCGACCGGGCGTCCCACGATCATCGACTCGAGCACATCGGCCGGAAACGTCTGGGCCGTCTCCACGTCGAGTTGGGCACCGAGTGCGTCGAGGACGCGGGTGAAGAACGAGCGCGCGGCGACCGCGAACACGACGTCCGCGATATCGGCGTCGGAGAGGTCGGCCGCCCGCAGTCGGTCGATGTCGGCCTGGTCCACGCGGGACGCATCGACGGCGACCTTAGCTGCGAACTGATAAACCGCGCGGTCCAGCGCGTCCAGCGCTGCGCCGGTCGGCTCGGCAGCGATCGAGCGCATCGCCGCCTCGTCACCGCAATCGTCCCGCAGGAACTTGGCATGCGCGACCGTGCAGTAGGTGGAACGCAGCGCACGCGCAGCCGCGAGCGTCGCGATCTCGTAGCGTCTGCGGTCCATTCCCTCGCGCACCGTCGCGCCGAGTGTGTTCCACGCCTGGGCGACATCGGGGCGCGTGCTGAAGGCGGCCGCGTAGTTGGGCAGGAAGCCCCACGAGGCTCGTTGCTCTTGGTAGTAGTCGGCTACAGGCCCGGTGGCGTCCTGCTCAGGCACGGCGTCGATGAACATCGCGTCAGTGTCGCGCATCCGAAAGCTGCGTGACAGGCCCGATAGGGACAACGGCACGCCGACGAAGTGACTTGTGCACCATGCGCCCGGGACGTTCGCCCCTGCTTTGCACCCTGCCCGCTGCGGGACCGTATTTACGGAAACATCATCCAGTCCGAGGAGCCAAAGATGAAGCGCGAAAAGCTGGACCGCATACTCGCTGCCGGGGGTGCCGTCGTTGCGGGCATCCTGATTGCTGCGGGCGCGCTGCTGACATGGGCCCACGTATTTGTCACCGACCAGGTGCACAGCCAGCTGGCCGCCCAACAGATCTACTTCCCGAAGCAGGGAAGCGACGCCCTCGCCAGCCCCGAGATCGGTCCCTACCTCAACAAGTACGCCGGCCAGCAATTGGTGACCGGTCCTCAGGCCAAGGCCTATGCCGACCACTTCATCGCCGTTCACCTCAAGGAGATCGGCGGCGGCCAGACGTACTCGCAGCTGTCCGCGAAGGCCCAGGCCAACCCGAGCGACACGAAGCTCGCCGGCACCGTCCAGACGGTGTTCCGTGGTGAGACGCTGCGCGGCCTGCTGCTGAACGTCTACGGGTGGGCGACGATGGGCTACCTCGCATTCATCGGGTCGCTCGTGGCCTTCATCGGGGCCGGCGTGATGGCGGTGCTTTCCGCACTCGGCTTCATCCACGCCCGCCGGGTTCACGACGAGACCACCTCACGCGGTGCACCGGCGCAGGAGATGATCAAGGCCTGACAGACCGAGCAACAAACGAACACTGTCGACCCGCCGGCCTCGGCCGGCGGGTCTGCGTTTGCTCATTGATCTCCCAGCAGGAGTTGCAGCGGGCTTGACGCAGGCATGGCGCGGCAATGAGGTCGCGCGGCCCATCGTGGCAACAGCTCCCAGCCAGGGAGTTGCCCAACGGGGCCGATTCGAAGGAGACACGCATCGTGAATGACGTTCCCAGCCAAGCACCGGGCCGGAAGCGCAAGCGCGCCGCGCTGACAGTAGGGCTGCTCGCCGCCGGCGTCACTGCCGGAGCGATCGGCGCGACGGCGATCGGGGCCAGCGCCGACTCGACGTCCGCATCGCAACCTGCGCTCACCGCTTCCACGAGCTCGCCCGGCACTGCCCACCAGCCGCCGAACGGCGCTCGCGGATCAGCCCCGGTGCGCAGTGACGAGAAGTCGGTGAGCGCTAGCACCGCCGCGACGCTGAAGGCCGCGGCGCTCAAGGCGGTGCCCGGCGGCACCGTGTATCGCGTCGAGACTGATGCGGGCGATGCCGCGTACGAAGCACACATGACCAAGGCCGACGGCTCACTGGTCACCGTCAAGTTCGACAAGAACCTCAAGGTGATCAAGGTCGAGACCGGCATGGGCCAGGGTGACCCCGCGCCGGCGGGCCAGCCCCCGGCGCCGCACTAGGGCCTAGGCCGACAGGGCGGCTCGCGTTTCTTGCGCGATCTCCACGTCCTCCCGCGCGGCAATGACGAAGGTGCGGGCGCGCGCGCCGTCAGCGGTGATGTCGCGATCCGTGCCGTCCCCGTCGTTGCGAGCCGGGTCGACGGCGACGCCGAGATGCGCGAGCCGCTCCGCGGCGAGGTAGCGCACACCCGCGGAGTTCTCACCGACGCCGCCGGTGAACACGAGCGCATCGAGGCCACCGGCGGCCGCGGCCATCGCGCCGATGCTGATAACCAGGCGGTGGACGTAGACGTCAAGGGCCACACGTGCCTCGGGTTCACCGGCGGCGGCGCGGGACTGCACTTCGCGCATGTCGCCGGTGCCGGCCAGGCCGAGCAGACCCGAGCGCTGCTCGAGGGCGCTGGACACCTCGTGTGGAGTCTGATGCTGGTGCTCCTCCAGCCACAGCACCAAGCCCGGGTCGACAGTGCCCGAACGGGTGGCCATCACCAAGCCCTCGAGCGGGGTGAAACCCATCGTGGTGTCGACACTGCGGCCGTCGAGGACGGCTGCGAGCGAGGCGCCCGCGCCGAGGTGACACGTGACGAGGCGGCGCGCCCCGGTCAGTTCGATCGCCCGACGGGAGCAGTACGCGTGGGACAGGCCGTGGAAGCCGTAGCGCCGCACGCCGTAGCGCTCCCGCCACTCACGAGGCACCGCGTAGGTCGCTGCCGCCGGCGGGATCGTCGTGTGGAATGCCGTGTCGAAGCACGCCACGGCCGGAACCTCCGGCAGCGCCCGGCTCACCGCGTCGAGCGCAGCAAGCGACTTGGGCTGGTGCAGCGGCGCCAGGGCGGTGAGCTCGCCTAGCCGCGCGCGAACACGCTCGTCGATGCGGACGGCAGCCGTGAAGTCCGTGCCACCGTGGACGACCCGGTGCCCCACGGCCGCGGGCGCGGGCCACTCGCGCAGGGCGTCCGCCACGTCACCCTCGGCGGGCAGATCAGCCGTCGCGACAACTACATCGTCGCTGTCGAGCAAACGCAACTTCAGGCTGGACGACCCCGCGTTGACGACGAGGACGTTCACGCCCGCCCCGGCCACACCCACTCGGCGATCGCCGGATCGTCCTCGCCGTACTCGCGGGTGTACGCGCGTGCGGCCAACCGCGCGTCGGCCATGCGCTGGCGCAGCGTGGCTGCGTGGCTGCCCAGTGATGGAACGCGATCGATGACGTCCATGACGAGGTGGAACCGGTCCAAGTCGTTGAGCATCACCATGTCGAACGGCGTGGTGGTGGTGCCCTCCTCCTTGTAGCCGCGCACATGGATGTTGTGGTGATTGGTGCGCCGATAGGTGAGTCGGTGGATCAGCATCGGGTAGCCGTGGTATGCGAAGATCACCGGCTTGTCGGGCGTGAACAGGGCGTCGAAATGCTTGTCGGACAAGCCATGCGGGTGCTCGGACGCCGGCTGCAGCCGCATGATGTCGACGACGTTGATCACGCGCACCTTCAACTCGGGCAGGTGCTGTCGCAGCAGATCAGCGGCTGCGAGCGCCTCCAGGGTCGGGATGTCGCCCGCGCAGGCAAGGACCACATCGGGCTCGCCGTCGGTGTTGCTCGCCCAGGGCCAGATGCCGAGCCCACGAGTGCAGTGCGCGATCGCCTCGTCCATCGAGAGGTAGGTCAGCGCCGGCTGCTTGCCGGCCACGATCACGTTCACGTAGTGCCGGCTGCGCAGGCAGTGGTCGCCGACCGACAGCAACGTGTTGGTGTCCGGGGGCAGGTACACCCGGACGATCTCCGCCTTCTTGTTCAGGACGTGGTCGATGAAGCCGGGGTCCTGATGGCTGAAGCCGTTGTGGTCCTGCCGCCAGACATGCGACGAGAGCAGGTAGTTCAGCGACGCTATGGGCCGCCGCCACGGGATGTCGCGGGTCGACTTCAGCCATTTGGCGTGCTGGTTGAACATCGAGTCGACGATGTGGATGAACGCCTCGTAGCAGTTGAACAACCCGTGCCGGCCGGTGAGCAGATAGCCCTCGAGCCAGCCCTGGCACAGGTGTTCGGACAG
>JBPYES010000051.1:0-3295 GCA_051984825.1 Jatrophihabitantaceae bacterium | reverse complement strand
GACGAGCGCGTCGATCGCCGCCGCGAACGCCGCACCGCGCGCCGCGTACCCGCTGAACATGTCGTAGGACGCGGCGGCCGGGGCGAGCAGCACCGTGTCGCCGGTACGCGCCAGCCCGGCCGCGGCGGACACCACCTCGGTCATGGCCTTATCGTCGGTCCTCGCCACGTCGATCACCGGGATCTCGGGCGCGTGTCGGCCCAACGCGGCCCCGATCCGCGCGCGATCGGCCCCGAGCAGCACCACACCGCGCAGCCGCGGCGCCACCGCCGCGACGAGCGCGTCGATCGGTGCGTCCTTCAGCTGGCCGCCGGCGATCCACACCACGTGCTCGTACGCCCGCAACGAGGCGAGCGCCGCGTGCGGGTTCGTCGCCTTGCTGTCGTCGACGTAGCGGATGCCTGCCCGTTCGGCGACTACCTGATTGCGATGGGGATCCGGCACGAACGCGGCGAGCCCGGCCCGCACCGCCCGGGCGTCCACGCCGTGCGCCCGAGCCAGCGCTGCGGCGGCGAGCGCGTTCGCGACGTTGTGCGGGCCGGAGGGATGGACATCGCCGGCAGGGAGCAGCGCCGCGTCGCCGAATGCTCGATCGACGAGCACGCCGTCGGCGACGCCGAGCTGGCTGGGCTCCGGCGCATGCAACGTGACCCCGACCCGGCGGCGCGCCGGCGCCGTGGTCAGCAGCCGGGCGACCAGCTCGTCGTCGAGGTTGCCTATCGCCACCGGTGAGTGCCAGATCCGCGTCTTGGCCAGCGTGTACGCGTCCATCGAGCCGTGCCAGTCGAGGTGGTCGGGCGCCACGTTCAACAGCGCCCCGGCGGCCGGCTCGACCGTCGACGACCAGTGCAGCTGGAAGCTCGAAAGCTCGACCGCCAGCACGTCGTAAGGTTCGCCGGCCGTGACCGCCTCGATGATCGACGTGCCGACGTTGCCGACCGCTGCGGCGCGCAGCCCGGCGGCTCGCAGGATGGCCTCCAGCATCCGGACGGTGGTCGTCTTGCCGTTCGTGCCGGTCACCGCGAGCCACGGTGCAGCCGTTGCGCCGCGCAGCCGCCACGCGAGCTCGACCTCGCCGATCACCTCGATCCCAGCGGCACGCGCAGCAACCGGCAGCGGATGGGTCGGCGGCACGCCCGGGGTCACCCACACCAGATCGACGCCGGGTGGCAGCGACTCGACGTCGCCGAGGAAGCGCGCCCCCGCGGCCTCGAGCGACGTGACGGCGTCCGGGGTACGGCGGTCGGCGAGCAGTACGTGGGCACCGCGGCCCAGCAGCGCCCGGGCGGCGCTTTCGCCGGCGAGCGCCACCCCGTAGACGAGGACGGTGCGCCCGGCGAAATCGTCAACCATGGCTGGCGAATTCGGCGTAGAACAGGCCCACCCCGAATGCGACAGCGATGCCGGCGATGATCCAGAACCGGACGATGATGGTGATTTCCTCCCACCCCGACATCTCGAAGTGGTGGTGTAGCGGCGACATCCGGAACGCACGGCGTCCGGTGCCGGTTCGCCATCGGGTGTACTTGAACCAGCCCGCCTGGATGATGCCGGACAGGGTCACGACCGCGAACAGCCCGCCCAGCACGACCAGCAGCAGTTCGACCCGGGACAAGATTGCCAGCGCGGCCATCAGCCCGCCGAGCGCCATGGAGCCGGTGTCGCCCATGAAGATCTGCGCCGGCGAGGCGTTCCACCACAGAAAGCCGAAGCACGCGCTCATGGCGGCGGCGGCCAGGATCGCAAGATCGCGCGGGTCGCGCACCTCGTAGCAGCCGTGCGGTCCCACGCCGCCTGGGCCGCATAGGTGGCGGGCCTGGATGAACTGGATCAGCGTGAACGCGCCGAAGACCATTGCGGCGGCGCCGGCGGCGAGCCCGTCGAGTCCGTCGGTGAGATTCACCGCGTTGGACGTCGCTGCCACGATGATGTACGCGAGCACCACGAAGCCGACCGACCCGATGCCGAACGCCGCAATGTCCCGCACGTACGACACATGCGTGGATGCGGGCGTCAGGCCGTCCTGATTGCGGAACATCAGAGCGAGCACGGCGAACGTCACCGCCACGACGAGTTGCCCGCCGAACTTCGCCCGCGCGCGTAAGCCGAGGCTGCGTTGCCGGCGCAGCTTGATGAAGTCGTCGAGGAAACCGACCACGCCGAGGCCGACCATCAGGAACAGCGCCAGCAGCGCCGACACCGTTGGGCCCTGACCCCCTGAGACAGCGGCCACCACGTGCGCCGCGAAGTACCCGACGATCGTCGAGCCCACGATCACGACCCCGCCCATTGTGGGAGTCCCGCGCTTGACCATGTGCTGCGGCGGGCCGTCGACGCGAATCTCCTGGCCGAACCCATGCCGGCGGAAGTACGCCACAACAAGCGGAGTGCTCAGGATCGAGCACAGCAGGGCAACGAGCGCCGAAGCAAGAGCAGTCCTCACGGGCTTGCCCCGCTCATTGGGTGAGCCTTAGCGCTATGCGTTCTAGGCCGATGGCCCGGGACGCTTTGACGAGCACCACGTCGCCGGGCTGAATCTCCTTGCACAGCAGGGTGATTGCCGCGTCCGCGTCGGGCACCCACCGCGAGCCGTGGTCGATCGCCCGGGCCGGTTCGCCGACGGTGACCAGTCGCGAGATCCCCAGTTCGATCGCGGCGCGACCCACCGCGTCGTGCTCGGCTGCGGTAGCTGCGCCGAGTTCGGCCATCCCGCCGAGCACCGCCCAGGTGCGACCCGGGCGCCCGCGGCCGATTCCGGCCAGAGCACGCAGGGCCGCGAGCATCGACTCCGGGTTGGCGTTGTAGGCGTCGTTGATCACTAGAACGCCGTCTGGACGCTCGGTGATATCCATGCGCCACTTCGACCGAGCCGTCGCCGCGGAGAGCGCGGCAGCCACCTCGGGCAACGGCATGCCGCAGGCGAGCGCGACCGCGGCGACGGCGAGCGCATTCGCCACCTGGTGCTCGCCGGAGACGCGCAACTGGACCGGTGCCGAAGCGTCGGCGTGCAGCGTGAACCGCGCGCGTCCCAGCTCGTCCAGCGTCACGCCGGACGCCCGCACGTCGCCCGCAGTACCGAACGACATGACGCGGGCTGCGGTGCGGGCGCGCATGCCGCTGACTAACGGGTCGTCGGCGTTCAGCACGGCGATGCCGTCCGCCGGCAGTGCCTCGACCAGTTCGCCCTTGGCCTGGGCGATCGCTGCCCGTGAGCCGAATTCGCCGAGATGTGCCGAGCCCACGTTCAGGACGACGCCGATACGCGGTGGCGCGATGCGGGTGAGTTCCCGGATAT
>JBPYES010000050.1:0-10287 GCA_051984825.1 Jatrophihabitantaceae bacterium | reverse complement strand
TCGGCGCGGATCGCCTGGGTGAGGACGGTGTGGTGCGGACCGCCGGCGGTGAGCCAGCATTCCGCGGAGGTTGTCAGGGACGGGCGGGGTTTCCACACGGCGCGCGCGACGGGCAGATTCGGTAGCGGCGCGTCGGGCGGGACGACGTCGATGACGTTCGCGACGAGGCGGAACCGATCCCCCACGTCCGACATCCCCACGACGATGCCTGGTCCAGGTGCTGCGTCGAACACGAGCCGAACCGGGTCGTCGCGATCGCCGATGGCCAGTGGGTGAATTTCGCAGGATGGCTGCGCAGCCGCGATTGACGGGCAGACCTCGAGCATGTGCGCACCGAGAATCTTCGGGTCGCCGGGGCCGAAGTGGTAGGTGTAGTCCTCCATGAACGAGGTCCCGCGTTCGTTGTCGACGCCGGCCATGGCCTTGACGCCGGCGAGCAGAATCGCGGTCTTCCAATCGCCCTCGGCCCCGAATCCGTAACCGTTGGCCATGAGGCGCTGCGCGGCGAGTCCGGGCAGTTGCCGCAGCCCACCGAGGTCTTGGAAGTTGGTCGTGAAGGCGCCGAAGTTGCCCTGCTCGAGAAACTGGCGCAGCCCAGCCTCGATGCGGGCGGCGTAGCGCAACGACGCGTGCCGGCCACCGCCGCGGGCAAGTTCCGGAGCGAGCAGATAGGTATCCGCGTACGTCGCAACGAGCGCATCGATCTCGGCGTCCGCTACGGCGTCGACGACGGCAACGAGGTCGTTGACGCCGTAGGTGTTCACCGACACGCCGAGGCGGAGCTCGGCATCGACCTTGTCGCCCTCGGTGACAGCGACGTCGCGCATGTTGTCACCGAACCGGGCGAGCCGCAGTCCACGCAGGTGAGCGGCGCCTCGTGCAGCCCGCACCCAGGAGTCGATGCGCCCCCGTAGCACAGGGTCACTCGCGTGCCCGGCAACCGTCTTGCGGGCCACGCCGATGCGCGTTTGCACATAGCCGAACTCACGGTCACCGTGCGCCGCCTGATTGAGGTTCATGAAGTCCATGTCGATGGATTCCCACGGCAACGCCTCGTTCAGCTGCGTGTGCAGGTGCAGCAGCGGTCTCCTCAGCGCGTCCAAGCCGGTGATCCACATCTTCGCCGGGCTGAACGTGTGCATCCAGGCAATGACGCCGATGCAATCCGGATCAGCACTCGCCTCGATCATGACCTGGCGGATCGCCGCCGCATCGGTGAGCACCGGTTTCCAGACGATCTCCGCACTGATCTCACCGGAGTTCTGCAGCAGCTGCTGGATCTGCTGCGACTGTACGGCCACTTCGGCCAGGGCCTCAGGCCCGTACAGGTGCTGGCTGCCGGTGAGGAACCACACGCACGTCTTGCTCATGACGTTGTCCTGCCCGCCTGGCCCACCCGCCGAGTCATCTGCCGAGAGACTCTCGTTGGATTTTGCGCAGCGTTCGCATCACGGGGTTGGCTCCACGTCCGAAGTAGTCGTGCAGCTTCGTGTACTCGGCGAAGAGTTGGTCATAGACCTCGGCAGCCGCCTCGTTCGGGTGATGCGCACCGCGCTCTACGCGGCCCATCACAGCAGCAGCGGCGCGAACGTCCGGGTACGCACCGGCCGCGACGGCGGCGTGGATTGCCGAGCCCAGGGCCGGGCCTTGCTCCGACGTGATAACCGACAGCGGCAAGCGGTTCACGTCGGCGTAGATCTGCATCAGGAGCTCGTTCTTGACCAGCCCTCCGACGACAACCAACTCGGTGACGGGCACGCCGGCTCGTTCGAAGGTTTCGATGATCGTTCGAGTACCGAATGCAGTGGCCTCGATGAGCGCGCGGTAAATGTCCTCGGGCTTCGTCGCCAGCGTTAGGCCGACGATCAGGCCGGAGAGGTCATGGTCCACCAGGACCGATCGGTTGCCGTTGTGCCAATCCAGCGCGAGCAGGCCGTGCTCGCCGGGGGTTTGCGCGGCGGCGAGCCGGGACAGGTGCTCGTGCAGGGACACACCCTGGTCGGCCGCGGCGCGTTCATACGCCGCCGGAACGGACGTCGCCACGAAGTGGCCGAAGATGTCGCCGACACCGCTCTGCCCTGCCTCGTAGCCCCACAGCCCGTTGATGATGCCGCCGTCGACGACGCCGCACATTCCCGGAACCTCGTGCAGGTCGGCACCGTTCGTGACGTGGCACGTGCTGGTGCCCATGATCGCGACCATCTCGCCGGGTGCTAATGCGTTGCCGGCCGCGGCGGTCACGTGTGCATCGACGTTCCCGACGGCGACAGCGATTCCCTCGGGCAGGCCGGTCCATTCCGCGGCCTGCTCCGTCAAGCCGCCGGCGCGCGCACCGAGCTGGCCGACGGGCTGCGCCAGCTTCGTCTCGACGAAATCTGCGAATGCGGGATTCAGGGCAGCCAGGAAATCGCGACTGGGATACGTGCCGTCCTGCAAGATGCCCTTGTAGCCCGCGGAACAGGCGTTGCGCACGTAGCGACCGCACAGCTGCCAGACGATCCAGTCGGCCGCCTCCACCCAGCGCTCCGTTCGGTGGTAGACGTCCGGGTCCTCTTCGAGTAGCTGGAGTCCCTTCGCGAACTCCCACTCCGACGAGATGAATCCGCCGTATCGCGGCAGCCATTTCTCACGTCGTGCCGCGGCGAGCTCGTTAATGCGGTCGGCCTGGCCCTGTGCGGCATGGTGCTTCCACAATTTGACATACGCGTGCGGGCGGTCTCGGAGCTCCGGCAGCTCGCACAGCGGTGTGCCATCCGCCAGCGTCGGCACCATCGTGCAGGCGGTGAAGTCCGTAGCAATGCCGATCACGTCGCGCGGATCGATGCGGGCGGCCTCGAGCACGGCCGGGACCGCGGTCTTGAGAACGTGCACGTAGTCGGCTGGCACCTGCAGCGCCCAGTCCGGAGGCAGCCGAGTCGTGCTGTCGGGCAGCGTGGACGTGAGCACCCCATGCGGGTACTTCGCGACCGCGGCACACACTTCCGCCCCGTCGTCGACTCGGACGATAAGTGCTCGTCCGGACAACGTGCCGAAGTCGATACCAACGGTGTAAGCGGTCGAAGGATCCACGGCCTGCCTCGGTTGACGTGTGACTACTGCATCCTGCTTGGGAACCGTCAATTCCTGACCGGTTCCCTCAATTGTTATCGTTCACATCCTAGGGGTCAACGACAGCGCGCCCGCCGCCGTCAGCGGCGAGCCAGACGCGCATGGTTGATGGCCCACGGTTGGCCCACGCGTGATACGCCACGAGTGGCACGTCGGCGATTGTGGCACGGCCTGCTGCCGGCGACTCCTCCCAGCTGGAGCGATAAGGCCACTCAGGGTCGCCCGTGGCCAGGCGACGGCAGCGCACGAAGACCCGGCCGTCGACCGTGCGCGGTGGCGTGCTGACGTCGACGCGCAGCTCGTCGACGCTTTCGATCTCTGTAACGTCCACGGACTCCAAAGCCAGGACGAGCGGGCCACGCTCCACGGCGACGCAACCACGTACTGCGTCGATTCGTGGGTCCGGATAGGTGAATCGTGGCGCCATCGGCAGCCGAAGCACAACCTCGTCGCCCGACCGCCAGCTACGCCTTTCGGTAACGACGCCCGGATTCACCGGGCGGGTCATCCCGTCGACGGTGAGCGACGCGCCCGCTACCGCCCAGCCGGGCACACGCAGCGACAACGACCACGGCCGATCGGTGGCGCTGTCGATTCGGACGCGGATCTCGCCGTCGTACGGATAGTCGGTCGCGATCGTGACGCGCACTTCCCGTCCGTCAGTCAGGCGGTGCTCGATCGAGCCCGACATGTACTGGTGCAGCTGGAGGCCTTCGTCGTCGGTCGTTGCCGCGTATGCCGCCACGCTCGCGAGCGTGCGCGCGACATTCGTCGGGCAACACGAAACCTCGAACCACGGGGCGCGCAGCGAAGCCGCGGCGCGCAGGCTCGGCTGATCGGGATCGGGAACGGCGCCGAGCTCGCGGCGGTGCAGCGTGTTGGTGTAGAAGAACGCCCGTCCGTCGGCTGACGGCGAGGTCGACACCACGTTGAACAGGGTGCGCTCGATGAGATCGGCGTAGACGGGGTCGCCCTCTGCGAGCAGGAGGCGCCACGCAAGCATCACCGAGCCGACGCTGGCGCACGTCTCCGAATAGGCGCGGTCGGCAGGCAGCACGAAGTCTTCGGCGAATGCCTCGTCCTGATGGCGCGAGCCCATGCCGCCGGTCACGTAGGTGCGCCGGGCGACGGTGCGCCGCCACTGTCGTACGATTGCGGCGCGCAACTCCTCGTCGCCGGTCTCGTCCGCGAGATCGACGGCGCCGGCAGCGAGATAGAGCGCCCGCACTGCGTGTCCGCGGAATACCTGCGCTTCGCGAACGGGAATGTCGTCCTGGAAGTACTCCCGGCCGAACTCGATCTCCTTGAGCACGTGGTGGCCGCGCCGGTCGACGAACAGACGAGCTTGATCGAGATATCGCCGCTCACCGGTCACCCGGTACAGCTCAACGAGCGCCGGCTCGATCTCCGGATGACCGTCCACGGAGGCGATGCCGTCCTCGCCGAACACTTCACAGGCGAGGTCGGCCGCTCGACGGGCCACCTGTACCAGCAAGTCGTCGGGATGCCCGGTGCGCGCGCGGGCAACTGCGGCCTGAATCAAGTGTCCGATGCAGTAGAGCTCGTGGCCTGCTTCGAGGTCGGACCAGCGCGGCTGCTGGCCGGGCCTGCCGAATTTCGTGTTGAGATATCCGTCAGGTTCCTGGGCCGCTACCACGCGCGCGACGATGGCGTGAAAGCGCCGCTCCAGCGCCGGATCCGGAGCACGGCCGAGCTCCCAGGAGATCGCCTCGAGGAACTTGTACACCTCGCTGTCGGAGAACTCGCGGCCGTGCCGGTCCTCCGGCAGACGCTTGTCACGCGCGGCGTCGAAGTTGCCGAGCCAACCCGTCCGTTCGAGCCACTGCTGGATGTGCGGCAAGATCGCCCGCTGGTTGCGTTGCTGGAGCTCGGCCCAGTAGCCCCCGGTCACCCGCACCTCGGCAATACCGAGCGGGCGAAGCCGCGCCCGTCGGGGGTCCACCGGGCGGCCCTTGCCCGGCGTGTCGTCCTCTTCGGGCGCCTCGAGGCGTGCGGTGTCGGAGGTCATGGTCAGCCCTTGAGCGCACCGGACATGAACCCGCGGACGTAATACCGCTGGAGCAGGATGAATATGAAGATGCACGGCAGCGCGAGCACGACCACACCGGCCTCGGTGGCGCCGTAGTCGATGATCCCCATGACCTGCGCGCGGAGGTTGGCGATCGCGAGCGGCAGTGGCTGCTTGCGCGAATCGCTGATCAACACTAGCGGGGTGATGAAGTCGTTCCATGCCGCCAGGAAGGCGAACAGGCCGACAGTCACCAGGCCCGGACGCACGCCGGGCAGCAGCACCGAGATCAGAGCCTTGACGCTGCCGCAGCCGTCAACCAGCGCCGCTTCCTCCAGTTCGGCCGGGATCGCCTCGAACGAGATTCGCATCATGAACGTGGCGAAGGGCAACTGGAACAGGGTCAGCACGAGGGACAGTCCGAGCAAGGAGTCCTGCATGCCGAGCCTGTTGAGCAGCACGTACAACGGGATCAGCAGCGTCGCATACGGGACCATGAGGATCGCGAGCGTGAAGATGAACAGAAAGTTCTTGCCGGGGAAGCTGAATCGCGCGAAGGCGTAGCCACCCAGCGTGGAGATGATCAGGGTGAAGATCACCGTCAGCCCGGAGACGATCACGCTGTTGAGCACGTATTGCCAGATGCCCGCTTGGTAGTGGACCAGGGTGTCGTAGTTGCCGAATCCCCAGCCGTGGGTCTGGGCCGTACCGCCCTGCGGCGAGACGGATCGCAGCGCCGCCCAGACGAGCGGGAACAGGAAGATGACTGCCAAACCGCCGGTGAGCACGTAATACGGCGTGCGGAACACAACGCCTGCCACGGTACGACCCTTGTGTGGGGCGGCCGCCCGGACGCTGGTCGTGGCTGCCACGTCAGCCCTCCTTCCCGCGAAGCCAGCGGAATTGGCCGATGTTGAGGATCAGCAACGTGACCAGCACGATGATCGAGAGCGCCGCGGCGAGGCCGAGGTCGTTCCGGCCCTGGAACGCGGCGTTGTAGATCAGCTGCACGACCGTCAACGTGCTGTTGTCCGGGCCGCCCTTCGTCAGGATGTAGAACTGATCGAACGCCAGCAGGGAGCCGGTAACGCAGAGGATCGTGCACAGCGCAAGCGAAGCGCGGATCAGCGGCAACGTGATCCGGGTGAACTGCTGCCAGCGCCCGGCGCCGTCCAGCTCGGCGGCCTCATAGACATCGGCGGAGATGCCCTGCAAGCCGACCAGCAGCAACAGCATGTAGAAGCCGGCAAATCGCCAGACGATCAGGACAACCGTCGACCACAACGCACTATTCGGCGTGCCGAGGAACGAAACCGGCTTGTTCGTCAGGCCGATGTTCTGCAATAGCTGCCCGAACGGGCCACTGTCCGGTGAGTACAACGCGTAGAACAGCAGGGACGCCGAGGCGAGACCGAGCGCGCTCGGCACGAGGATCGAGGTACGCAGAAACCCGTTCCACTTCGTCGACTCCTGTACGAGCAACGCCAGCCCTAAAGCGACACCGATAAGGATCACCGTGGTGACGACGGTGTACTTGATGGTGAAGCGCACCGCGGGCCAGAACAGCCGCTCGTGGACGGCAGTGTTGAAGTTGTCGGGTGCGTTGATGCCTTGATTGCCCGCGAACAAACCCCAGTCGGACACCGACATCTGGATGACGAGCAGAATCGGCAGGACGAAGAACACCGCGACGAACACTGCGGTCGGCGCGGCGTACGCCCAGCCGGTGAGGCCCCGGCGACGGCTTATCCTCCGCCGCCCGCGCCGCCGAGTTCGCGGTGGCGAGACGCCCGCCGCCGGCGGAGGCGCGGCCGACACGGTCGGCGAATGCATGCTCATTGGTTCCTCGTTGGTCGTCTCAGGAAGCGAGCGCGGGTGGCGCCGGCGGTACCGACGCCACCCGCCGGACGTCACTACTGGCCGCCGCCGAGCACGCTATTGATCGCGTTGTTGTCCTGGGAGAGCGTGTTCTTACCTTCGAATACCTGGTTACGGAACAGCGTGACCCAGGGACTGCCGGGGGCGTTGAACGCCTGCTGGAAATTGACCGCCACCGGCGTCTTGCTGGTTGGCTCCGCGGCGACCTTGGCGATCGCGAGGACCCGCGGGTCCTTGCGCGAGTACTGGTTGTCCGCGAGATCGCCGCGCGAGACGATGCTGTCGTTGGCGGCCAGAACGTTGATCTGTGCGTCGGTGGACATCATCCAGTTGAGGAAGTTCCAGGCCTGCGCCGCGTGCTTGGAGTCCTTCGAGATGCCGATGCCGTCGCCGCCGACGAACGTTGACACGCCGCCCGTGACGCCCGGCAGAGGTGTGACGCCGACGTCGACCGTCTTGTCGGCGGTCGCAAGCAGGGTAAACGGATAGGGCATGACGCCGATCTTGCCCTGCTGGAAGGGACCCACCCAGGTCGCGCCCGTCTCATCTTTGCTGGCCGGATCCACGGCGCCCGAACTCCACAGGTCCTTCCACGCGCTGTACACCTGCTGCGCGGTGCCACCGTCCAGCAGCGACTTCGTGCCGTCCTGGTTCAGGACGTCCTGGCCCGCCCCCCAGATCATCGGGAACCATGTGAAGACGTTGCAGCCACCGCAGTTGCCGCCGAAGTACGTGCCGTAGACGCCCTTCTGGTGGAGGCCCTGCACGGCCTTGGCCTGCTGGACGAACTCCGCGAGCGTCGTCGGGCCCTTGTCGGGGTCGAGGCCGGCTTCCTGGTACAGCTTCTTGTTCCAGAACATCGCCGACAGGTCGAGCACGAACGGCAGGATGTACTTCTTGTTTTGGTACGTGCCGGCGTCGATGTGGCCCTTGTTGATCTGGTTGGCGAAGGACAGCTTGCCGATCTGGCTGGTGAGGTCTTGGAAGAGTCCGGCCTTCGTCCAGTTGGGTATGTAGACGATGTCGCCGGCGAACAGGTCGGGGAGGCCGTGGCTACCCGCGGCCGCGCCGACCTTGGAGACGTAGTCGTCGTTCGGCACGATCGTCAGCTTGACCTGATTCTTGTGCGCCTTGTTGTAGGCGTTGACGAGCAGCTTGGCCTGGAACTCCAACGGTGCTCGGGTCCACAGTGTCAGCGTCGTACCGTCGTCGGTGCCCTGGGCTCCGCCCGCACCGACGGCGCCGCCTTTCCCGCCGCTGCTCCCGCATGCCGCGAGACTGGCCGCCACCACAGCGACCACCCCGGCGACGATCGGCCGTCGGCGCCGCCGACTGCTCGAGCGAATGCTGATCATGGGCTGCTCTCCTTGGTCTCGCCCCGCGTTTCGGGGTTTGCTGTCCGTTTTCGCAATGAGTTTCTGTCGCATGCATCAGCTCTCGCGGCTGGCCTGCCTATCACGGGGGTCTAGCCCTGAGAACATAGGCACTATGGACTCCGCGTCGTTCCCGCCTCCTGGGTCGCACGCGATCCGAAAAGGATTTCTAACCGTAATGCTGGTCACACACGCGGTCAAGTCCTCGAGACGGTATCGTTGCCTGCAAGAATCCGCAGCCAAACCCGAAGAAGGGACTGCCGGTGAGGGCAGCAAGGCGGCGCCCCAACGGCCGCGCCGCCACGCTGGAAGACGTTGCGCGCCTGGCGGGCGTGTCAATCGCGACGGCCTCCAAGGCGCTGAACGGTCGCGCACATGTCTCGGCTGCCACCCGCGCCGGCGTGGTGGAGGCGGCCGAGCGGTTGTCCTACTCCCCCAACGCGCTCGCGCAGGGTCTCCTGGCGGGACGCACCGGCATCGTCGGGCTGCTTACATCCGACCTCGAGGGCCGATTCTCCATCCCCATCCTTATGGGCGCGGAGGACGCCTTCGGCGCCGGGCAGACGAGTGTGCTGCTGTGCGATGCGCGCGGCGACTCGATCCGCGAGGCGCATCACCTCCGGACCCTGCTGTCCCGCCGCGTCGACGGCCTGATCGTCGTAGGTGCGCGCCCGGACCCGCGACCGTCGGTGGGCCGTGATCTTCCGGTACCGGTCGTCTACGCCTACGCGCCGTCGGACGACCCTGACGACCTGTCTCTGGTCAGCGACAACGTCGCGGCGGGCCGGATGGCGATCCAGCACCTGACCGAAGTCGGGCGGCACGCCATTGCGCACATCACAGGAGACCCCACATACGGCGCGGCGCAGGACCGCGCCAAAGGCGCGCTTGCCGAGCTAGCCGCGCACGGTCTCGAACTCGCGGGCGGCCGCGTCTACTTCGGCTCCTGGTCCGAGGCCTGGGGACGCAGCGCGACGCGGATGCTGCTCTCGCACACTGACGGCGTCGACGCCATCTTCGCCGGCTCCGACCAGATCGCCCGCGGAGTCATCGACGCCCTGCATGAGGCCGGACTCGACGCGCCCCGTGACATCGCAGTCATCGGGTTCGACAACTGGGAGATCTTCACGACGAGTTCCCGGCCCCCGCTGTCGAGCATCGACATGAACCTGGAAACCCTCGGCCGCGTGGCAGCGCAGCGGCTATCAGCCGCCCTCGACGGGACATTCAGCTCAGGCGTCGAGTCGCTGCCCTGCCGCCTGGTGCCGCGCGAGTCGACCACCTCTGCGTGACAGCACCGGCGCTCGCACTCCGTCGTACCCGGCGACTACAACGGTGGTGTGCAATTTCCCGATCTGCTGCGCCAGCATCGCAGCCGCGGGCGCCTCAGCCAGCTCGATCTGGCCCTGCGAGCTGACACGACGCAGCGTCATGTCAGCTTCATCGAGTCCGGCCGATCGACACCCGGACGCGCCATGGTGCTTCGGTTGGCGGAGTCGCTCGACTTGTCGCTGCGTGAGCGCAACGACCTGCTGCTCGCGGCGGGTTACGCGCCGGCATATGCCGAGACGGCCTGGACGGCGCCGGACCTGGCCGCGGTCCGCGCCGCGATCGCTCATATCTTGGCCGGCCACGAGCCGTACCCGGCGGTGATCGTCGACCGCAACGGCGAGATCGTCGCCGCGAACAGCGGCCTGGCGCTCGTCGCCGAGGGCGCGGCGCCGGATCTCGTGGGCATCGGGCGCAACGCGTACCGCCTCGCGCTCCACCCGGCCGGAATGGCGCCACGGATCGTCAACTTCACCGACTGGGCCCAGCACGTGCTCAACGGCACCCGGCACCTACCGCAGCTGCACGCCGAGCTGCGCGAGTACGTCCCCGCCGTGGAGCCGGACGACG
>JBPYES010000049.1:0-4584 GCA_051984825.1 Jatrophihabitantaceae bacterium | reverse complement strand
ACCGTCGGTGACCTGGTCGCGGACCGTCCCGAGCGGCTGTTCCATGTTGGTCGACTCGATGCCGACAGCGAGGGCCTGCTCTTGCTGACCAACGACGGGGAGCTCGCGCATCGGCTGATGCATCCCGGGTTCGCGGTGGTGAAGGTGTACCTCGCCACGGTGCAGGGACATGTCGGCCGCCAGGTCGGAACCCGACTGCGCGCGGGCGTCGACCTCGAGGACGGGCCCGTACAGGTCGATCGATTCCGGGTGGTGGACAGTGCGGCCGACCGGACGCTCGTCGAGGTGGCGCTGCACGAGGGACGCAAGCACATCGTGCGCCGGCTCTTGGCCGAAGTAGGCCATCCGGTGCAGCGCCTCGTCCGGACCGCGGTCGGGCCGGTTCGCCTTGGCTCGCTGCGGCCCGGCGTGAGCCGGGCACTGACACCGGCCGAGGTCGGTGAGCTGTATGACCTTGTCGACAAGACAACTTAGATCTACAGCGATCTACAGCTAGAGCGTCTTAGCGGTTTACGGCTATGACATTCTAGCGCTCTAGCACTTCAGCAGTTAAGAGCTAAAGCGGTAGATGTCTGAACCGATGAGACGGTGAACCGGCTAAGCGAGATAAGTCTCTAGCCATTGATCGGTTAGTTGCTGCGAAGGCCAGCCCACCCGACCCGGCCCGCAGTAATGTCGCTAAATCAGTAAGCAGGTAAAGCGGCCCGGGCACTGCGAGGCCCGAGTTTCTGGGCATCCGTCGAGCTCGCCCCGGTGGTGGCCGGCGCTGCGGAGGAGAACGCTCGAAGCGTCTAGTCGATGTGTCGGTGAAGGGCTACCTCGGCGAGTGTCCGCCGTGCGAGGGCGCTGACTGGATGAACGGCCAGCATGTTACATCGACAAAAGGTTAAAGCGTGTCACTGCTAAGACGACGTAGGAGTGAAGCTCTAAGCTGCTTCAGGATGGTATGGCTGTAGGCCTATATCGTCGAAACGGTAGGTCGTTGGAAGAGGCGAAGGGGTTCTTAGTGCATGCAGTGCGGGCGGTGCGTGGGGCGATCCAGGTCGACGCCGACGACCGCGAGGCGATCCTCAGCTGCGCTGCGACCCTGATCGAGCAGATCCTCGAGCGCAATGACATCGAACCAGGCGACCTCATCAGCATGATCTTCACGGCGACTCCTGACCTCACCGCCGAGTTTCCTGCCTACGCGGCCCGACTGCTCGGCCTGACCGATGTCCCGCTGCTGTGCACAACTGAAATCGCCGTGCCGGGCGCGATGCCACGGGTGTTGCGGATTCTGGTGCACGCGGAGTCGGACCACGCGCGCGCGGACATCCGCCACGTGTACCTGGGTGGCGCTGCGGCACTGCGAACGGACCTCCCGCAGTAGGGCTCAGGCTCAGCTGCACAGCTAGCCGATACTGCACGGCAGGTCGTCGTGTGCCCTTGAGCCGCAGACGGATAGGCCGTCACTCGCTCACTGCGCGTAGATCGGCGCTGACGAGGTGGCTGCGCTGCGCGCCGGCACGTCCCCGCGACACGGTAGGTTGCCGGTGATCAGCAGGTCGGACCCTCAGGACAGGACGTGACATCAGACCCCGCCGGCAAGAAGGCGAGTGAGCCCGCCGGCAGCTCGCCAGCCCGTTTCGAGGGCGTCGTTGCGCTGGACGGTCCATCGGGAACTGGCAAGTCGACGGTCGCGCGGAAGCTGGCACGGCGCCTTGGCGCGCGCTACCTCGATACGGGTGCGATGTATCGCGCCGCGACGCTCGCGGTCCTGGATCGCAGCGTGCCGTTGCAGGATGAGCCGGCGGTAACGGAGATCGTTCGTAGCGTCCGGATCGGCATTACGACTGATCCTGGGCAGGTCGCGGTTGAACTGGACGGCCGCCGTGTCGACGCGGAGATTCGCTCCAGTCCGGTCACGGGCGCCGTGAGCGCTGTCTCGGCGATCCCCGAGGTGCGAACGATCATCGTCCGTCAGCAGCGTGCGCTGATCGAAGCCCCGATGGTGGTCGAGGGACGCGACATCGGCTCGGTCGTGTGCCCGGACGCGCAGGTCAAGTTCTATCTCACAGCATCGGCGCAGGCGCGTGCTGCGCGGCGGGCCGCCGAACTCGGCCCGGTGGCAGATGTCGCCGCCGTGGCAGCCGACCTGGACCGTCGCGACGAACTCGACAGCACGCGCCGGGTAAGCCCGCTTATCCGGGCGCCAGACGCCGTGGTGGTCGACACGACCGATCTATCTATCGCTGAAGTAGTAGATCGTCTTGTCGACATAGTGCTAGAGCGAGCTGTCGCCGACGGCTGACGCCGACGCCTGACGCCGACGTGGGGCGGACGCGGCCGACTGCTCACGGCGGCGACCCGCCGTCCCGGGCGTCGGCACGGCACGGCGTCCGGCAGGATTGACGGCGTGACCGGTCCCGGGGAAGTGCACGACGACGCGGCGGCGAGTGTGGCGCCGGTCGTCGCTGTCGTGGGCCGGCCGAACGTCGGCAAGTCGACGCTCGTGAATCGCATCCTCGGCCGGCGCGAGGCCGTCGTTCAGGACGTACCGGGGGTCACGCGAGACCGGGTCGCCTACGACGCCATATGGGCCGGCCGGCGGTTCACGCTCGTTGACACCGGCGGATGGGAGCCGGATGCCGAAGGGCTGCAGGCGACAGTGTCCGCACAGGCGCAGCGTGCCGTTGAGACCGCCGACCTGGTGCTATTTGTGGTGGACGGTCAGACGGGAGCCACGGCAACCGACCTAACTGTCGCCCGGACGTTGAGACGTGCAACACAGCCGGTCGTACTCGCCGTGACCAAGGTGGACGACGAACGGGGCGAGGCGGACGCGGCTGCCCTGTGGAGCCTGGGCCTGGGCCAGCCCTACGCCGTCAGCGGTCTGCACGGCCGGGGCAGCGGCGATCTGCTCGACGCCGTGCTGGAGCGACTGCCCGACGCGCCCGCGGAACAGCCGCAAGCCGAGGGGCCGCGGCGCGTCGCTCTCGTCGGGCGCCCCAATGTCGGCAAGTCCAGCCTGCTCAACCGGCTGACCGGCGATGCGCGCTCGGTGGTCGATCCGGTGGCGGGCACCACGATCGATCCCGTGGACAGCCTGGTCGAGCTAGGTGGAGAGACATGGCGATTTGTCGACACAGCTGGGCTGCGCCGGCGCGTCCACCAGGCCGCAGGAATGGAGTACTACGCCAGCCTGCGCACGGCCAGTGCCATTGAGGCGGCCGAGGTGGCTGTGGTGCTGCTCGATGCCTCCGAGCCGATATCCGAGCAGGATCAGCGGGTCATCGGCGCCGTGATCGACGCTGGGCGCGCCCTCGTACTGGCCTTCAACAAGTGGGACCTGGTCGACGACGACCGGCGCGAACATCTTGAGCGTGAAGTCAGCCGCGAGCTGGCCCGAGTGCAATGGGCGCCGCGGATCAACGTCTCTGCGCTGACGGGCCGGGCGGTCGACAAGTTGGCGGCTGCGGTGCGCACCAGCCTCGCATCGTGGGACCAGCGCATCTCGACCGGACGTCTGAACGCCTGGCTTACCGACGTGATCGCAGGCACGCCTCCGCCCGGACGCGGCGGTAAGGTGCCCCGAGTGCTCTTCGCCACCCAGGCCGACAGCCGCCCGCCGCGGTTCGTCCTGTTCACGACGGGATTCCTGGAAGCGGGCTATCGGCGCTTCCTGGAGCGACGGCTGCGCGAGGATTTCGACTTCACCGGCACCCCGATCGAGATATCGGTGCGGGTGCGCGAGCGCCGGCTTGCGCACCGTTGAGGGCGCGGCGGCTACGCTAGGGTTCCGCACGACCGGGACGTGGCGCAGTTTGGTAGCGCACCTGACTGGGGGTCAGGGGGTCGTGGGTTCAAATCCCGCCGTCCCGACTCGTCCCAGCATGCCGGCCGAGCCGGCCCGGTCAGCCCGAGACGGAGGTGTCGTGGCGTCGGGCGCCTCGGACAATACCGATGAGGTTGCCGCGCACCGCGTGGTCACCGTCCCGAATGCGCTGAGCGTCCTGCGCCTGCTCGGCGTGCCGCTGTTCCTGTGGCTGCTGCTCGGCCCGCACGCGGACGTGGCCGCGCTTGTCGTGCTCGCGTTATCCGGCATTTCGGACTGGGCCGACGGCGTACTGGCCCGCAAGCTCAACCAGGAGAGCAGACTCGGCGCGCTGCTCGACCCCGCGGTCGACCGGCTCTACATCCTGGCCACGCTGATCGGCCTGACGTTGCGGCACATCATCCCGTGGTGGCTCGCCGCCGTGATCGTGGGGCGGGACCTGGCGCTGGCGCTGACCCTGCCGGTCCTGCGCCGCCACGGCTACGGCCCGCTGCCGGTGCACTATCTCGGCAAGGCGGCCACGTTCTGTCTGCTCTACGCGTTCCCGCTCCTGCTACTTGCCTCGCACCACGGCACGGCGGCGGACGTCGCTCGGCCCATCGCCTGGGCGTTCACGATCTGGGGCACGGCTCTGTATCTGTGGGCCGGCGCGCTGTACGTGGTGCAGGTAGCGCAGCTCACCCGGCGGGCCCCGGCGACATGACTTCTCGACGTAGCACTTCAACGACAGAGCTACTTGTCGACTTAGTGACGAACACGGCCGACCC
>JBPYES010000048.1:0-2617 GCA_051984825.1 Jatrophihabitantaceae bacterium | reverse complement strand
CAGTGGGCGCTCCGGGTGCCCTGCCGCGCGGGGTGGCGCTGGCGTCGTTGGCCGATGCCGATTGGGTCATGCCGCCCGACTCGGCCGCCTGCGGGCACGCGGTGCGCTCGGCCTGCCGCGCCGCCGGTTTCGAGCCGCGGGTGCGGTGGGAGACCGACGATATGCTGCTGCTGGTACGCGCCGTCGCGGCTGGCCACGGCGTAAGCGTGCTGCCCCGGATGGCCGTCGCGGCGGAGGTCGCGGACGTGGACATTCGGCCGCTGCGTGCTCCTGCGCTCCGCCGGCGGATCAGCGCGGTGACCCGCTCCAGCGCGTCAGCGCGTCCCGTCGTGCGGGCGGTTCTCAATGGCTTTGACGCGGTCCGAGAGGATTGAGGAGTGATCGAGATCCGACAGATCGGCCCCGACGAGTGGAAGCAGCTGCGCGCCACCCGGCTTGCGGCACTGCAGGACGCACCCGAGGCGTACGAGTCGACGTACGAGGGCAGCCTCGCCTTCGATGAGGACGAGTGGCGCCGGCGTGCTGGGGCACATCCGGTCTTCTTGGCGTTGTCCGGAGAGGAGCCCGTCGGCATGGCTATCGGGTTGCGCGACGAGGGCACTCGCCCGGACTCGCGCGACCTGGTGTCGATGTGGGTGTCGGCCGACGTGCGCGGCCGCGGCGTCGCCGGCCGGCTGATCGACGCCGTCGCGGACTGGGCCCGAGCGGACGGCGCCGGCGAGCTGCACCTGTGGGTTGTGGTGGGCAATGCGGCAGCGCGCACTGCTTACGACCGGGCCGGATTCGTCGCGACGGGGGAGCGGCAACCGGTGCGCGGCGCCGGTAACCGCATCGAGGAACGCATGGTGCTGGCGCTGTGATGCCGGCCGATGAGTCAGCGCTTAACGGCAACCAGCAGGCCGTCGCTGACGGGCAGCATCGCCGACACGAGCCGCGCGTCGTCGCGCACGGCCTTGCCGAGCTCCCGGATCGCTACCGTGTCCGGATCACGCGCGGTGTTGTCGGCGACCCGGTCGTGCCACAGCGCATTGTCGAACGCCACGACGCCGCCTGACCGCAGTAGGCGCAGCGCCTGCTCGTAGTAGACGCCGTACGAGGTCTTGTCGGCGTCCACGAACACCAGGTCGTATGCGCCGTCGGTGAGCCGGGGCAGCACCTCGACAGCAGACCCGTTGATCATGCGAAAACGCGGTGTCGCGATATCGGCGTCGGTGAACGCCTCACGCGCAGCGCGCTGGTGTTCTGCCTCGACATCCACCGTCGTCAGCACGCCGTCGGTGCGCATGCCGCGCAGCAGCCACAGCCCGGACACACCGGTGCCCGTGCCGACCTCGACGACGGCCCGAGCACTTATCACCGACGCGAGCAGCCGCAGCGTGGCGCCACCGCCCGACCCGATCGGGACGCAGCCCAGCTCGGCGGCCCTGCCCCGGGCGGCAGTCATCACCTCGTCCTCGGGATGGAACGACTCCGCATAGGCGAGGCTGCGCAGGTCCAGCATCGCGTCCATGCCGGAACGCTACTTCATCGTGTCGATGATCAATGCCAGGTCGTCCTCTGTAGTAAGCGGGTTGACGACGGCGAAGCGTGTGCACGGGCGGCCGTGGTGGCTGGTCGGCGTAACGAACGCGGTCTGCTCCTCGAGCAGTCCGGTGCTCCATCGCTCATAGTCGGCCGCCCGCCAGCCGTGCCGTTCGAAGATCAGCACGCTGAGGTCGGGCGCCAGGAGCAGCGAGACATGTTCGGCCTTGCGGATCAGCTCCGCTCCGGCCCGGGCGACGGACAGCGTCTGTTCGACGGCGTTGCGGTACGCGGTGGTGCCGTGCACTGCAAGGGAGAACCAGAACGGCAAACCGCGAGCCCGGCGGGTCAGCTGGATCGCGAAGTCCGACGGGTTCCACTCGCCGTCGACGGTCAGCGGGTCGAGGTAGCTCGCGTACTGCGTGTGCGCAGCGCGCCCCAGCACGGGGTCGCGGTAGATCAGCGCACACGAGTCGAACGGCGCGAACAGCCACTTGTGCGGATCGACGATGAACGAGTCGGCGAGCTCAATGCCGTCGAACAGGTGCCGCACGCTCGGTGCGGCGAGTCCCGCCCCGCCATAGGCGCCGTCGATGTGCAGCCACCAGCGGTGCTCGCGGGCCACCGCGCCGATGCCGGCGATGTCGTCGACGACGCCGGTGTTCGTGGTGCCGGCGGTGGCCACCACGGCGAAGACGCCGTCGCGCAGGTGCGGGGGGAGCCCGTCGACGACCGAGCGGAGGTTGGCGCCGGTCATCCGCCCACGGTCGTCGCCGGCGACCTCGATGATCTCAACGTCCATCACGACGCGCAGTGCGTGCTTGACCGACGAGTGCGTCTCCTCCGCCACGCAGACCGCCCACCGTCGCGGACGGGTGCCACCGCGTCGCTCCAGCGCCGCCTCGCGCGCGGCGACCAGCGCCGAGAGGTTGCCGATCGTGCCACCCTGCACGAACGCGCCCCCGGCTCCGGCCGGCAGCCCGGCGAGGTCTGCCAGCCAGCGCAGCGCCTGGTTCTCGGCATAGACGGCACCTGAGCCCTCCAGCCATGAACCGGAGTAAACGCTGGAGGCGCCGACGAGCATGTCGAACGCAGC
>JBPYES010000047.1:0-8977 GCA_051984825.1 Jatrophihabitantaceae bacterium | reverse complement strand
AGCACACCGACTTCCCGGGGCCGGGCAAGAGCGAGACCACGGTGGTCGGACACCGCATGTACCCCAAGTTCGCCGCCCAGGCGACGGGCTTCTTCTTCCTCGTCTTCGGGCTGCTCGCCGCGCTGGGTGGCCTGGCGCAGATCAACCCGATCTGGCTGTTCGGGCCGTACAACCCGGCGCAGGTGTCGGCCGGGTCGCAGCCCGACTGGTACATGGGCATGCTCGACGGTTCGACCCGTCTCATGCCGTCCTGGGAGATCCGGCTGTGGGGGCACACCGTTCCGCCGCTGTTCTGGCCGACCGTGGTGCTGCCGACCATCCTCATCGGGTTGGCTGCGGCGTACCCGTTCATCGAGGCGCGCATGACGAAGGACCGCGCCCACCACAACCTGCTGCAACGCCCGCGTGACGTTCCGGTGCGCACCGCTCTCGGCGCGATGGCGTGCACGTTCTGCGCAGTGCTGTTCCTCTCCGGCGGCAACGACCTGATCGCCAAGGCCTTCGACATCTCGCTGAACGCCATGACGTGGGGCGGGCGGATCGCGACATTGGTGCTGCCACCGCTCGCCTACGTGATTGTGTACCGGCTCTGCCTGGGCCTGCAGCGGCACGACCGCGAAGTGCTCGAACACGGCGTCGAGACGGGCATCATCAAGCGACTGCCGACCGGCGAATTCATCGAGGTGCACCAACCGCTGGGTCCCGTCGACGAGCACGGTCACGGGATGCTTACGTACGCCGGAGCCTCCGTGCCCAAGCGTATGAACCGGCTGGGCCGCGGGCGGCTCGCCCACGTGCGTGGGTTCTTCTACCCGGTCAAGGAGAAGCCTGAGATCGCCGAGCGCCTCGCCGCCATCGAGGAGAGCGAGCACGGCGAACTCGAAAGCCGCGAGCGCGAGGTCGAGCTCACCGACTAACGCCGCAAGCCGCGCTGACGCTGCGGCGGCGAGCTAGCTCGGCACCCGAACCAGGAACAGCCACGCGTTGATGACGCCGCCGATGAGGCTCGTTGCGACAGCAGGGATCAGCCAGTACAACCCGCCACCGGCGCGAACGATGACGGTGACTCCGGCAACGCCGACGAGCACTGAGGTGACCGTGTTGGGAGAGAACCGCTCGACGTATCGCGCTACACCGGGCGCGCCGGCTGACCGGCACGCCGGTCCAGCACCAACAGCGCGATACCGCCGCAGGCATATATCGCATCGTGGTCCACCTCCGAGAATCCGCTGTTCGGATCGGTCGATACTCCCCAGCAGAAGAAGCGTCAGCCCCACATCCGCCGTTGGAGTCGATGCCGCTCGAGCGACTGGCGATGCCCGCGGATCACATCCGCGTCAGGTTAGGAAAGCGGGCGCTTGCCGCCGACGTAGTACTCGAACAGCATCCCGCCGACGGAGCCCAGAAGGCCGATCACGCCTACGAACACCAGCCAGATCTGCACGAACGCAAGGCCGGTGCCGATGATCGTCGCGGCCAGCGCCAGCGCGAACGGCCAGTAGCTGCCAGGGCTGAAGAAGCCGAGCTCGCCCGCGCCTTCCGCGATCTCTGCCTCGGGCCGGTCCTCCGGGCGGGGGTCGATGCGGCGTGACACGAACCAGAAGAACGACCCTGCGATGCCGAGCAGTCCGCCGGACAAGATCAGTGCCGCGAGCCCGGCCGGCTCCACGTGACCGTCGCTCTTGTCCGTCCAAATCCCGTAGACGATCGCGATGATCCACAGGAACACGGCGATCGCCAGGAAGACCCGAGCCTCGACTCTCATGTGCACCCCGGATTCTGCGAGGCGGCGCGGTTCGTGCGGCTGGTGTTGAACGGATGGGTCGTGGTGGCGCACGGCGTCTGACCGACCGCCTCGAGCGCCTCGAACTGCCGGCCCGGGTCGTTAGCACCGATACGGCGAAGTGCGCTGAGGTACTGCACGAACGTGCTCTCGTCAACGACACGCACCTCGAAGTTCATCTGCGAGTGATACGTGCCGCACAGCTCGGCACAGCGTCCGACGAAGTTCCCGTTGGACGTCGCCGTGATCTCGAACTGGTTGTCGCGGTCGGTGCTGGTCGTCCCGTACGGGATGACGTCCCGCTTGAACAGGAATTCCGGCACCCAGAACGAGTGGATCACGTCCTCGGAATGCTCGATGAAGCGCACCGTCTTGCCGCGCGGAATCATGAGGATCGGGATCTCCGTCGATGATCCGACTGTCGACAGAGGCAGCGGCTTGCCGTCGGTGCCGGTCTGGCCCGGGTAGGTATCGAAGATGCGCTGGCCCTGGTCGTTCAGGTGGTTGAGGTACTCGAACTGCCAGTTCCACTTGAACGCATCGACCTGGATGATGACGTCGGGGTTCTTGGTCCGCTTGTTGACGTAGTTCTCGGTGACGACGGTGTAGTAGAACAGCCCGGCGATGATCAGGAACGGCGTGATCGTGTAGGCCCATTCCAGCGGCAGGTTGTACTTCGTCTGCTTCGGGATCTCGTCGTTCTTCTTCCGGTACCGACCGCAGGACCAGAAGATCAGGAACCACACGATGCAACCGACGATCAACGCGGTGACCGAGGACCACGTCCACAGCACCCGCATCTTCTCGGCCTGCTTGGTGACGCCTGTGGGCCACCCGAAGCGCAGCTTCTTTTCGATGTCGCTCGACGAGCAGGCGGAGAGCGTGAGGGCAGCGACTGCGGCCAGCGCACTGAACCGGACGATGCGAGTCCATCGCCTGCGCTGCACTACGAACCGCCTTTCGTCGTGCCCTTCCAGGGATCATCCGGAGCGTACTGGACCCCGCCGCCGCGCCCGTTCACGGGGCCAGCGTGGATGTCTGACGGGCATACCTGGCCGTCGCTGCCGACGGCACGCCGGCCTACCCGGTGCGTCGGCTGCACTAGCCTAGGCCGCGTGTGCGGTCTGATCGGCTTCCTGTCGGCGAACGGCGACGCGGGCAGCGTCAAAGCGGACATCGAGGACTCCCTGGCATGCATGCGACACCGCGGCCCGGACGAAGGCGGGGTGTGGGCCGACGACGATGTGGTGATCGGATTCCGCCGCCTGTCGATCATCGACATCGACCTCTCGCATCAGCCCTTGCCCTACCTGAACGGTCGCTACCACCTGATCTTCAACGGCGAGGTCTACAACTACGTCGAACTGCGCGAGCGGCTGGCCCGGGAGTTCGGGGCGCGCTTCGAGACCGACGGCGACGGCGAGGCGGTTGTCGCCGGCTACCACTACCTCGGCGAGGACGTTGTCCGCGAGCTGCGCGGCATGTTCGCGTTCCTGATCTGGGACTCCCAGGAGCGAGTTCTTTTCGGCGCCCGTGACTGGTTCGGCATCAAGCCGTTGTACAGCTATGCTGATGAACGCGGCACGTTCTTCTCGAGTGAGAAGAAGTCGCTGCTGCGCGTCGCGCACAGCGCCGACGTCGACACCACCGCGCTGCAGCACTATCTGACGTTGCAGTACGTGCCGGAACCGGCGTCGATGCACCGCCAGATCCGCCGTGTCGAGTCCGGCACCTGCTTCACGATGCGCAGCGGGGAAGCACCGGTCTTCCGCCGCTACTTCCACCCCGACTTCGCGATTCGGCCCGTGGACGACTCGACCCGGCTGTACCGCGAGATCATCGAGGTGCTCGAGGACTCCGTCGAGAAGCACATGCGCGCCGATGTCACCGTCGGATCCTTCCTCTCCGGCGGAATCGACTCGACGGCCATTGCGGCGCTGGCCAAGCGCCACAACCCGAAGCTGCTGACGTTCACCACGGGCTTCGAGCGCGAGGGATACTCAGAGATCGACGTGGCCGTGGAGTCGGCCGCTGCGATCGGCGTCGAGCACATCACCAAGGTCGTCACGCCGGCCGAGATGATGAACACCCTGCCGTTGATCGTGTGGTATCTGGATGATCCGGTAGCCGACCCGGCGCTCGTGCCGCTGTACTTCATCGCCCGCGAGGCACGCAAGCACGTGAAGGTCGTGCTCTCCGGTGAGGGCGCCGATGAGCTGTTCGGCGGCTACACGATCTACCGCGAGCCGATCAGCCTTCGTCCCCTGGAGCGCCTGCCGCGGCCCGTACGCCGAGGTCTCGGCCAGCTCGGTGGCGTGCTGCCCGACGGGATGCGGGGCAAGGATCTGCTGCGTCGCGCGTCCATCGACATCGAGGAGCGCTACTACGGCAACGCACGCATCTTCCGGCCAGATGAGATGGGGCTGTTCCGGGGGTTCGACACGGCGGTGTCCTACATGGACGTGACCGCGCCGCACTACGCCGCGACGCGGCATCTGGACGACTCCACCCGAATGCAGTACATAGATCTGTTTACCTGGCTACGCGGTGACATCCTTGTCAAAGCCGACAAGATGACGATGGCGAACTCCCTGGAACTGCGCGTGCCGTTCCTGGACATCGAGGTGTTCCGTGTCGCATCCTCCATACCGACCAGCGAGAAGATCACCAGGCAGACAACCAAGTTCGCGCTGCGCCGGGCCCTCGCCGACATCGTGCCGCCGCACGTACTCAACCGCGCCAAACTCGGCTTCCCGGTGCCGATCCGCCACTGGCTGCGCGCCGAGCTCTACGAGTGGGCACGGGCGATCATTGTGGATTCGCAGGCCGACGCCTTCATCGACAGGCAGGCCGCGCTCCGGCTGCTCGACGCGCACCGCGACGGCAGCATCGATCACTCCCGCAAGATCTGGACCCTGCTCGTCTTCATGATCTGGCACGGGATCTTCGTCGAGAACCGGATCAGCGTCGACGTCCCCGAGCCCGTCTATCCGGTGCGCGTCTAGTCGATGCCGGCCAGGTGCGGCAGCACCTCGGCGGCGGCTTCGTCTCCGTAGGACTCGGCCAGCCGCGTGGCGAAGGCGGCTCGGTTCAGCTCGTACTCCTGGGTGCCCACCGTCTCGAGGACGAGGGTCGCCAGCAGGCTGCCGACCTGCGCGGCGCGTTCCCAAGACAGCCCCCAGGCCCTGGCAGCAAGGAAGCCGGCCCGGAAACCGTCGCCCACCCCGGTCGGGTCGACCTTCGCGCGCTCGTGTGCCGCCGGGACGTGGACGGTGGGGAGATCGCGGCCGCGGATCTCGACGCCCTTCGCGCCGAGCGTGGTGATCTGGACGCCGACGCGAGCCAGTACCTCCGCCTCGGAGTAGCCGGTCTTCGACTCCAGCAGACTCTTCTCGTAGTCGTTGGTGAACAGCAGGCTGGCGCCCTCGACGAGATCGCGCAGTTCCTCGCCGGACATCCGGGCGATCTGCTGTGACGGGTCGGCCGCGAAGCGGTAACCAAGGTCACGGCACTCGGCACTGTGGCGGGTCATCGCGTCCGGGTCGTCGGCGCTGATCAGCACGAGGTCGGCTCCGGTGCGTTCCACGGCCGGCGCCAGCTCGATGTTGCGGGCCTCGCTCATCGCGCCGGCGTAGAACGACGCGATCTGGCACATGTCCTCGTCCGTGGTGCACACGAACCGGGCGGTGTGGTGCTGGGTGGAGATGTACACCGACGCGCAGTCAACTCCGTTGCGCTCCAGCCAGGCCCGGTAGTCGGCGAAGTCGTGGCCTGCCGCGCCGATCAGCACGGGTGACTCCCCCAGCTTCGCCATCCCGAAGGCAATGTTGGGCGCCACGCCGCCGCGCCGGACGACCAGGTCGTCGACGAGGAACGACAGCGAGACCCGGTCCAGGTGCTCCGCGAGTAGCTGCTCGCCGAACTTCCCGGGAAAGTGCATCAGGTGGTCGGTCGCAATGGAACCGCTCACGAGTACGGGCACGGAACCTCCAGCTATTCGCGCGAGCGCTCATCGTCTTAATGAGTGTGCGCGCCTCGGCCATGCGGCCGTGCGGTGCTCGCTCACCGCGTGCACGCTACCCGGCGGCGTTCAGAAATCAGAACGGCCGACCCCGAAGGGCCGGCCGTGTCGTGCGTGTATCAGCCGCAGAAGGAGTTGCCGCAGGCGCACCCGCCCGTGGCGCTGGGGTTGTCGATCGTGAAGCCCTGCTGCTCGATCGTGTCGGTGAAATCGATCGTGGCGCCGCTGAGGTACGGCGCACTCATGCGGTCGACGACGAGCGGCACGCCGTGGGACTCGATGTCGACATCACCGTCGAGAGTGCGCTCGTCAAAGAACAATTGGTACTGAAGTCCGGAGCAGCCGCCGGGCTGCACGGCAACGCGCAGCCGCAGGTCGTCGCGACCCTCCTGCTCGAGCAGTGCGCGGACCTTGACGGCCGCCGTGTCGGTCAGCGACAGCGTGCTGGACTGCTCGATCGTGGTGGTTTCGGTGCTCATCTGGCTCCCCGGTCGTGGACGGGACGTACGGGTACGGTACGGCAACCTGGCCGTGCCAGGACGCTATTCCCTCATCGTACCCGCGCCGTTCAGGTGAGCCGGACTTCGCCGCTCACCACCGACACCGGCACCGGCGTGAGCCCCGTCGTTGCGGGCCCGCTGAGCAGCTTGCCGTTAGGGTCGAACCGCGAGCCGTGGCACGGGCAGGTGAATCCCGTGGCCGCAGACTCGAAGCTCACCTCGCAGCCCTGGTGCGGACAGGTCGAGTCGAACGCGGTGAATTTTCCCGCACTTAGCTGCAACACCCAGTCGGTGTGCCCCGTGTTCGGGTCGCGAACCTGCGTGCCGCCGCCGACCGGGACATCGGACGCCTTCGTCAACGCCCCGCCGGTCGCAGCGCTCGAATCGCCCGGGCCGGTCTGGCCGGCGGACGGCGCGGTCGACGGGGAGCGGCGAAACGCCGCCGCCACGCCGGCCAGCACGACGCCGATCAGCGCTATGCCACCGATCACGAGCGCCCGGCGGGTCTGATCCTCGGAGGCGCCGGGATGCCGTTCGCGCGCGCGGGCCAGCCAGTAGTCGAGGGAGATGTCGCCGGCACCGCCCAGCAGCAGGGGCGAGAGTGCGAATAGGTACACCACGTCCGCGCTGGTGAACCACGGCTCGGCCTGCCAGCTGACCGTCAGCCACAGCGACAGGGCGATCAGCATGCCGCCGGCGGCAGCCACCCGCGTCAGCAGCCCGAGCAGCACGCCCAGGCCCACCGCGATCTCTGCCAATGCCATGAACAGCCCGAATGCGAAGCTGTGATCGACCACCGGGCCGAGCAGCCCGCCGATGGGACTGGCGCGCTTGACCGCCAGCACCTGGGCGTGGATCGAGGTCGGCGACGTGCCGTCCAGGAAGTGCCGGTCCGCGATCTTGGAGATGCCCGCGTAAAGGAAGACGATGCCCAGGAACACGCGCAGCGGCAGCAGCGCCCGGCCTTCTTTCAGCAGAAACACGCATCTTCCTCTCACCGTGGGCGCGGCGATATTGGAGCACGTCCGCATGTGTCCAGTACGTAGATTGGTGCCGTGACGTTCACCGAACCGCAAGCTACGCCCCCGCCCGGGTGCGCGAGCTTCACGGCCAAGGCGTGGACGGAATCGGATGCTCGCATTGCCGCAGGCCCCCACTACCCTCGACTGACGTGAAGCTGCTACGCCGTCGCTCGGTGGCCCCCGAGCCAGAATCCGCGCCCGAGGAGCCGACGCCCGACGTCGTCCTGGGCAAGGGCCGTCCCACTCCGAAGCGACGCGACACGACGCCGCAGCGCGGACCGGTCAGCGCGCCGCGCTCTCGCAAAGAGGCGGCGCAGTGGCAAAAGCAGCAGTCGGCGCGCAGCCGATCGAGCGGGCGTGGCGGCAAGTTGAGCGGGCAGGCCTACCGGGAGGCGCTGCGGCGCGGTGACCCTGATGCGCTGCCGAAGCGGGATCAGGGCCCGGTGCGCAAGCTGGCCCGAGACTGGGTCGACTCGCGCCGGATGCTCTCGAACTTCATGCTGATCCTGTTCCCGCTGCTGGTCGTCGGGTACTTCATCCCGTATCTGAACATGGCCGTCTTCGGGTTGCTGCTCGTGATCGTCGTCGAGTGGTACCTCACCGGGCGCCGCATCCGCGCGCTCGCTGCGTCGCGGAACAACGACGTGCGCGAGGGACCGTGGCAGCTCGGCTTCTATGCGGGCAGCCGCGCCTACATGCCGCGCCGCTGGCGGATGCCCAGCCCGCAGGTGCGCGTCGGCGACAGCATCTAGGGAGCTGTTCGCTGCATGGCCAGGGCAGCGACCTTGGCCATGACGGCGCCGCGCCTCGACGGTGCCAGCAGTTTCTCGACGACGCTCACCGCGACCGTGCGCTGTCCGGACGCGACCACAAGCAGTGGAATGTCGTAACCGGCACCGCTGCCACCCGTCAGCAGCGTCCCTTGCACCCCGGACACGGTGGCCGCTGACTGCGTCGCGCCGTGGCTGCGGTAGTCGTCGATCGTGCCGGACAGGCGCTTCTGCGCCTGCTGGGGCGTGTCGTACAAGCTGACGCCGATCTCTGCGGACGGGGCGCCGCCGCCGGCGGTGAGGCCGTAGCGGCAGTTCAGGTAGCCGAGGCGGCCGATGTTCTTCTCCGGGACGCCCACTACGAACGCGGTCTTGCCGGCGAACCGCACTCCCATGGTGTCCTCGATGTCGACTGCCGGCAGCAGCGAGTCGCAGTTGCCGGAGAGCTTCTTCATCAGTACCGGCGCGGGGCTCGTCGATGTCGGCCGGCTCGAAGGCGAGCTGCCGGCGGTCGTCGTCGTGTGTGCCGTTGTTTGCTGCGTGTTCGACCCACCGGAGCTGCAACTGCCCACCGTGAGGAGGGCCGCGAGAGCGCCCGCAGCCCAGGCGAGGCTTCTGCCCGTGCGCACTGTGTCACGGTAACTGTGGCGGCTGCCCGGATGAGTTATCGACACGGTTCGCGTCCATATCGTTGCGCTCGGTCCGTCCTTCGAGGAACCGCAACAGCTCGACCGGGAACGGCAGCACCACAGTGGAATTCTTCTCGGCAGCGACCTGGACCACCGTTTCGAGCAGCCGCAACTGGAGGGCGGCAGGCGCCTTCGCCATGGTGGCTGCCGCCTCTGCCAGCTTCTGCGACGCCTGCAGTTCGCCCTCTGCTG
>JBPYES010000046.1:0-16987 GCA_051984825.1 Jatrophihabitantaceae bacterium | reverse complement strand
CTCGGTACCCCAGTCCGCCGCGATCGTCGCCCTGCAGCCCTCGACGGGCCGAATCCTCGCGGTGGCGAACTCCGCCTCGACGCCCGGCGACATCGCCCTGGCCGGGCAGTACCCGCCAGGCTCGACCTACAAGATCATCACTGCGACGGCTGCACTCGCCGGCGGCCGGCTGACCGCGACGACGCCCGAGCCGTGCCCCGGCACAAAGACGGTCGACGGGCGGGTGTTCGTCAACGATGATCGCTTCGACCTCGGCACCGTGACGCTGCGCACGGCGTTCGCGATGTCGTGCAACACGACCTTCATGACGCTGGGCCTGGCACTGGCGCCGACCGCGCTGGGCGCGGCGGCCCGCAACCTCGGTTTAGGTGCGCAGTGGCGGCTGCCCGTCGACTCGTTCAGCGGCTCCGTGCCACCGCCAGTCGGCCTCACGGAGCAGGCGGCGGACTCGATCGGGCAAGGACGCGTGCTCATGAGCCCGCTGGCCATGGCCGAAGCAGCCGGTGCCGTGCAGTCGGGGCGCCCGGTCGCGCCGGCGCTCGTCGTGGCGGACCAGGCGCAGCCGGGACCGGCGCTGCCGCAGCAGATCGCGGCCACTCTGCGCGACCTGATGCGGGCGACGGTCACCAGCGGCCGAGCTACCGAGCTTGCCGATCTGCCCGGTGACGTCGCGGGCAAGACCGGCACCGCTGAATACGGCACCGCGACACCGCCCCGCTCACACGGCTGGTTCGCGGGCTACCGTGGCGATCTTGCTTTCGCGGTCTTCGTCTATGACGGCCAGACGTCGAAGGTGGCCGTCGCGATCACGCATGCCTTCCTTGCCGGGCTGCCCTAATCGGATCGGCGGTGGAGCTTCCTATCCGGCTTCCCGTCGCCGGTCGAGAGCGCGGGCAAGCCGCGCCTCCAGCAGCCGCTGCGATGCATCGTGCAGCCAGTTCACGACGTCTTCGGAGTGCGCTTTGGTCGTGGTCGGACGAGCCGACCGGTGCGTGTTGCCGCCGGTACGTAGCGGGTTCGTCTTCACGCCGCCCTCCTGGGTGGTCGCACGTGCGCTCCTCCCTGCGGGGAGCTGCCCTTCTCGGCCCGGCACGCTGACTCTGTGCTGCTCGATCACGGTGCGTCCTCCCGCCGTCCTGGATGGCTGCGATGGTCACTCGCATCTCTACCCTTAGGACGCGCGGGGCATGCGCATTAGTGCAAGATCCGGGATTCGATACCACATCGTTAGCTTGGCCGGCCCGGTGCTGACCAAACGACACAGCGCAGAACAGTCGGCCGGAGCCGTAGCCTGGACCAATGAGCGTTCGCCGGGTCATGGGCACCGAGGTCGAGTACGGCGTAAGCCTGCCCGGCCAGCCGTCCGCCAACGCGATGCTGCTGTCGGCTCAGGTCGTGAACGCGTACGCGAGCACGCTGCCGGCCGGGCGCGCGCGACGGGCGGCCTGGGACTTCGAGGAGGAGTCGCCGCTGCGAGATGCCCGTGGCTTCGAGCTCGGGGGAGGCCCGGGCGTCGCTCAGGAGTTCATCGAGGCCGAAGAGGATGCCGGGATGGCCAACGTCATCCTGCCCAACGGCGCGCGCCTCTACGTCGACCACGCGCATCCCGAGTACTCGACCCCTGAGGTCACCACGCCGATCGACGTAGTGCGCTGGGACAAGGCCGGTGAACTGATCATGGCTGATGCGGCCCGACGGGTCGCGTCCATGCCCGGGGTCAGCACCCCGATCAACCTCTACAAGAACAACACCGACAACAAGGGAGCCTCCTACGGCGCCCACGAGAACTACCTGATGAACCGATCGACGCCGTTCGCGTCGATCGTGCGCCACCTCGTGCCGTTCTTCGTGTCCCGGCAGGTGATCACGGGCGCGGGACGAGTCGGCATCGGCCAGGACGGGCGCACCCCGGGATTCCAGCTCTCGCAACGCGCCGACTTCTTCGAGGTCGAGGTGGGCCTCGAGACCACGTTGAAGCGTCCCATCATCAACACCCGCGACGAGCCGCACGCCGACGCCGATCGGTATCGGCGGCTGCACGTGATCATCGGCGACGCGAACCTTTCCGAGATCTCGACGTATCTCAAGGTCGGCATGACGTCGCTCGTGCTGGCGATGATCGAGGACGGCTATCTGCCCGACGACCTCACCGTCGCTCAGCCGGTCCGCGAACTGCACGAGGTCTCGCACGACCCGTCGCTGGCGCACCTGATCCGGCTCGCCGACGGGCGCACGATCAGCGCGGTGCAGCTTCAGGGCGAATACCTCGACCGGGGCCGCAAGTTCGTCGACGACCGCATGGGCGAGGACGCCGACGAGCAGACCCGCGACATCCTGTCCCGCTGGGAATCCGTGCTCACCCGCCTGGACGCCGACCCGATGCAGCTGGCGAGCGAACTCGACTGGGTCGCCAAGCTGCGCCTGCTCAACGGCTACCGCGAGCGCGACGGCCTGGACTGGGACTCGCACCGGCTGCAACTCGTCGACCTGCAGTATTCCGATGTCCGCCCGGACAAGGGTCTCTACCACCGGTTGGTCGCGCGCAGTGCCATGCAGACGTTGCTGCCACCGGATGCCGCGCAGCGGGCGATGTCCACCCCTCCCGACGACACGCGTGCGTACTTCCGCGGACAGTGCCTGCAGCGTTACGGCTCGGCCATCGCCGCAGCGTCCTGGGACTCGGTCATCTTCGACGTCGGCCGCGAGTCCCTGGTGCGGGTACCGACGCTCGAGCCGCTGCGCGGCACGAAGGCTCACGTCGGTGAGCTGCTCGAACGCTGTCCAACGGCTGCGTCGCTTATCGAGGCACTTGTCGGTCCGCGGTGAGTAGCTAGCGGCGCATTGTGGCCATGTCGAGCTAGGGTGAAGTCGCGCCGAGTGAGGGAGTTCGAATGCCAACACATGAAGGCGGTCAGACCCGGCCGCAACGCCAGCCCGACGAAGTCGATGAGGTCGATGTCGAGAGCACGTCCGACGTTGCCGAGCGCCAGGAGAAGCTGACCGAAGACGTCGACGCCCTTCTCGACGAGATCGACGACGTCCTCGAGACGAACGCCGAGGACTTCGTCCGATCGTTCGTACAAAAGGGCGGCCAGTAGCCCCTGGCACGACGCGACGCTCAGGCGCCGGTGCCACAGGCAGCGCGCGGCTCGGTAGGGTCGCTTGCAGCAACTCGACACTGACAGGAGCGCCGTGAGCATCGAGCGGTTCAGCGGCGCAGCTGCCCTTCCCGGCTTGCTGCGCTACGCAATGTCGCCCGGGTCGTCCTCGTTCACCGACTTCCTCAAGGCCACGGCGCCGGAACTTCTACCCAAGCCGCACATCATTCCCGAACTCGCGCCCCACGCCACGACCATCATTGCCGCCGTCTACGACGGAGGCGTCGTGATGGCCGGGGACCGGCGCGCGACCATGGGCAATCTGATCGCCGAGCGGGACATCGAGAAGGTGTTCGCCTCCGACGACTATTCGCTGATCGGCACCGCGGGCACGGCCGGTGTGGGCATCGAGGTGGTGAAGCTCTACCAGGTCGAACTCGAGCACTACGAGAAGATCGAAGGCACCCAGCTCACGCTGAACGGCAAGGCCAATCGGCTCGCGACGATGATTCGCGGCAACCTGGGCCTGGCCATGCAGGGTCTCGCCGTCGTGCCGTTGTTCGCGGGTTTCGACATCGAAGCGCCCGACTCGTCCTCCGGCGGCAAGATCTACAGCTTCGACGCGGCAGGCGGCCTGTATCCCCAGCGCTACTACGACTCGATCGGCTCCGGCTCGCCGTATGCCAAGTCGTCGCTGAAGAAGCGCTGGCGCCCTGGACTCAACAGCGACGAGGTCGTCCGGGTGGCGGTCGAGTCGCTCTATGACGCCGCCGACGACGACTCGGCCACTGGCGGGCCTGACCTGGTCCGGGAGATCTTCCCGGTTGTGATGCTCGCGAACGCCGACGGCACCAGCCGGGTGCCGGACTCCGAGCTCGCGACCGTTGCCCGAGCCATTGCCGACGAGCGCCGCGACCAGCCCGGAACCTGACCCGAACCCACGGAGATCACACCATGACGATGCCGTTCTACGCGTCGCCCGAGCAGATAATGCGCGACCGTTCGGAGTACGCGCGCAAGGGGATCGCGCGCGGTCGCAGCGTTGTCGTGTCCACCTACAGCGACGGCGTGCTGTTCGTCGCGGAGAACGCCAGCTCCGCGTTGCACAAGGTCAGCGAAATCTACGACCGCATCGGCTTTGCCGCCGTCGGCATGTACAACGAGTTCGAGAACTTGCGCGTCGCCGGCATCCGGCTCGCCGACATGCGCGGCTACTCCTACGACCGGCGCGATGTCACCGCCCGCGCGCTGGCGAACGCCTACGCGCAGACCCTCGGGACGATCTTCACCGAGCAGCAGAAGCCGTACGAGGTCGAGTTGTGCGTGGCCGAGGTAGGGGAGGGCCCGGACGACGACCAGATGTACCGCATCTCCTACGACGGCACGATCGTCGACGAGCCGGACTTTCTCGTGATGGGTGGTCAGGCCGATGCCGTCACCACCCAGATCCGCCGGACGTTCAAGGAGCGGCAGCCGCTGGCCGAGGCGCTCGCGGTGGCGGTGCGGGGGCTCGGTTCAGTTGGTGGTAACAGCGCACCCCGTGCGCTCCCGGCCAACCAGCTCGAAGTAGCAGTGCTCGATCGCGGCCGCCCCACCCGCAAGTTCAAGCGGTTCACCGGGGCTGCGCTCGCCGCCTTGCTTCCGCGGGAAGGCAGCGCTACGCCCGCGGAGTCGGCGCCGCCGGACTCCCCCCGCCGCGAGTCCGACGGCACCTAGCTGGTTACGACCTCGCCGTTCGCCACCCGGACGGCGACTTTGGCGAGTGGACGCGAGGCCGGTCCTTGGATCACGGCTCCAGTCAGCGCGTTGTACTTCGAGCCATGGCACGGGCAGTGCAGTTCGTTCCCGGCCGGCGCGACTGTGCATCCCATATGCGTGCACTTGGCGCTGAAAGCCACCGCGGTCTCCGACGTCGGGCGCGCCACGATCGCGGTCCTGCCATCCGGCAGCTTCGCGGAGACGCACCGGCCCACCTCGATGTCGTCGAGCCTGACCAGCCCGGCGTTCGCCTGAGGCGTGGCCTGGCTCGTCGACGAACCCGATCCGCATGCGGCCAAGGCGACGGTGCCTGCTCCGACGGCGCCGGCTGCGAGAACGGTGCGGCGGGTGACGATGGTCATAGATGCACCTTCCGGTGGCAGTAGCGGCTTTCAGTCACCACCACGGCGCCATCGTCGTCTCGGTTCATTGTGAACCATTGCCCGGCCGGGCACGTGTTACTGGCAGGGATCAAAGGGAGGCCGCCGATGTCCGTATACGCACCCGCACCGGCGACCTTCGCGCGCTCGGAATGTGTTTTCAGGGGGTTAGCGGCGTGGATGTCGTGGCAGCACTCGCGCCAGAGCTAGCCGGCGCGGCAGACTTCACGATGACCGACGCGCCGCGCCGGAGCGTGGCGACTGCTCGACCGAGCGGGAGTGGTGTGCCCACGAGCGACGCCGACCTGATGCGGGCGCTGCACGACCAGCACGCCCATGCACTGTGGTCGTACGCGGTCCATCTGACCGGTGGCGATCGGGCACGCGCCGAGGATGTCGTCCAGGAGACGATGCTGCGGGCGTGGAAGCATCCGCAGGTCCTGGATCAGTCGCACGGATCAGCACGGGCATGGCTGTTCACCGTGGCGCGGCGCATCGTCATCGACGACTGGCGCACGTCCCGGAGCCGGCGCGAAGTCATCACCGCCGAACCGCCCGAACTACAGGTCGCCGACCCCAACGACCGCTCCGCCGACGCCGCGGTCGTCACGACCGCGCTGATGCAGCTGTCGGTCGAGCACCGGCAGGTTCTGCTCGAGTGCTATTACCGTGGATCTTCGGTCGCCGAGGCGGCGCGGCGACTTGGTGTACCCGAGGGGACGGTCAAATCCCGTGCCCATTACGCGCTGCGCGCGCTGCGCCTGGCGTTGGACGAAGTAGGTGGAGTGCGGTGAGTGAGCACCGCTCGCTTGAACAGCGAGACAGACGATGAGCGAGCATCCGTTCGAGATGTATGACGGCGCTTACATCCTCGGAGCCCTCTCCGAGGAGGACCGCCGCGCATACGAGCAGCACCTGCTCGTATGCGACCGCTGCTCCGAGTCAGTGGCGCAGCTTCGGGACATCCCCCACGCGCTCGCCGCGGTGCCGGCATCCGTGCTCGAGACCGAGACACCGCCGCCATCGCTCCTCCCTTCGCTCTTGCAACGAACCCGGCGCGAGCGCAATCGACGTCGCTGGATCGTCGGCAGCCTCGTCGCTGCTGCGGCGGCCTGCATCGTGGCGCTCTCCATCGTCGTCGCACAGCCCGACCACACCGGCGCATCGCACCCCGTCGCCATGCAAGCGGTGGCCGACGCGCCGATCAAAGCGACCGCCGACGTCCAGTCCGTCGATTGGGGCACGCGCATCGATCTGGTGTGCAGGTACTACGAGCCCGTCACGGCCGGCCGTCCGTACGCCTTGATCGTCGTCGACCGCAGTGGCGAGCGACACACGCTGGGAACCTGGAATCTCGTACCGGGCAAGGTGGCGAAATACGGGAGCGGCACGTCGCTGACCCGCGACAAGATCGCCTCTGTGCAGATTGCCACAGTGGACGGGCAACGAGCATTGCTCACGCTGAACCTGTAACCGCGCTCGGTTACGCATAGGCTGTACGCGTGCACCGACGCATCTTTGGCATCGAGAACGAGTACGGCGTCACGTGCACCTTCCACGGGCAGCGCCGGCTCTCACCTGACGAAGTGGCGCGTTACCTGTTCCGCCGGGTCGTGTCCTGGGGCCGCTCGTCGAACGTCTTCCTGCGCAACGGCGCGCGCCTATATCTGGACGTGGGCAGCCACCCGGAGTACGCCACGCCGGAATGCGACTCCCTGACGTCGCTGGTGGCCCACGACAAGGCTGGGGAGCGGATCCTCGAAGGCCTTGTCATCGACGCGGAGAAGCGGTTGCACGACGAAGGCATCGCGGGCGACATATACCTCTTCAAGAACAACACCGACTCTGCCGGCAACTCCTACGGCTGCCACGAGAACTACCTGGTGGGCCGGCACGGCGAGTTCAGCCGGATGGCCGACGTGCTCATCCCGTTCCTGGTGACGCGGCAGCTCATCTGCGGGGCGGGCAAGGTGCTCCAGACGCCGCGTGGCGCGGTGTATTGCGTCAGCCAGCGGGCCGAGCACATCTGGGAGGGCGTGTCGTCGGCCACCACCCGGTCGCGTCCCATCATCAACACCCGGGACGAGCCGCATGCCGACGCAGAGCGGTACCGCCGCCTGCACGTGATCGTCGGCGACTCGAACATGAACGAGTGCACGACCATGCTCAAGGTCGGCTCGGCAGACCTGGTGCTGCGCATGCTGGAGCACGGGGTGACGTTCCGCGACCTGGCGCTGGAGAACCCGATTCGGGCGATTCGCGAGATATCTCATGACCTCACCGGCACCCGGCAGGTGCGACTTGCTGCCGGCCGCTCCGCCTCCGCGCTGGACATACAGCGCGAGTACTACAGCAAGGCTGTCGATTTCGTCGAGCGCACCGGGGTCGACGATGCCTCGAAGCGAGTGCTGGAACTGTGGGGGCGCACCCTGGACGCAGTCGAGCAGAACGACTTGAGCAAGATCGACCGGGAGATCGACTGGGCTACCAAGTACGCGCTGATCGAGCGGTACCGGAGCAAGCACGGCCTGCCTCTGTCGTCGCCACGCGTCGCACAGCTCGACCTGGCGTACCACGACATCCAGCGGACTCGCGGCCTGTTCTACCTGCTTCAGCGCCGCGGCCTCGTCGATCGGATCACGAACGACCTGGTTGTGTTCGAGGCGAAGAACGTGCCGCCCCAGACGACCCGAGCCAAGCTGCGCGGCGACTTTATCCGCCGGGCGCAGGAGCGCCGCCGCGACTTCACGGTGGACTGGGTGCACCTGAAGCTGAACGACCAGGCGCAACGCACCGTGCTGTGCAAGGACCCGTACCGCAGCGTGGACGACCGCGTCGAGAAGCTGATCAATTCGATGTGACCCCGCCGGGTAACCCCGTGCACGACCGCCCGGCGATCCGGAACGATGGAGGAGTGACGCGCGTCAAGGCCCCGCGCGCCGCCGGTCGGCGGGCGCGCCAGCGCATTAGTTTCGAGGACATGGCGGCACGGCGGGCAGAGCGGCTGGTCAATCTGGTGATCTGCCTGCTGTCCACCCGCCAGTTCCTGACCGCCGAGCGGATCAGGGACGCTGTGCCGGGCTATGAGCCCGCGGACGGAGACCCGCGCACGGACGAGGCGTTCAAGCGGATGTTCGAGCGCGACAAGGCTGAGCTGCGCGACCTCGGCGTACCCCTCGAGACCGGCCGCAACAGTGTGTTCGACGCCGACGACGGATACCGCATCACGCGCCGCAGATACGAGCTGCCGGCGCTCGAGTTCGGCCCGGCCGAGGCCGCAGCGGTGGGCCTTGCCGCCCGGCTGTGGCAGTCCGCCGCACTCGGCACCCCGGCACGCAACGCGCTGATCAAGCTCCGCGCCGGAGGCACCGACGTCGAGCCGACGTCCCGGGGCGTGCTGCCTCATGTCGATGCCAGTGACCCGAGCCTGCCGGTGTTCCTGGATGCAGCGCGGCATGCCCGGGCGGTGCGCTTCGACTACGTCAAGTCCGGTTCGGGCAAACCGGAGCGGCGCGATCTCGAGCCGTGGGGCGTGCTCTCGTACCGGCGGCGGTGGTACGTCGTCGGCCACGACCGGGACCGCGACGAGCAGCGCAGTTTCCGGTTGTCGCGAGTGCAGGGCGAGGTGACGCAGTACGGCAAGGCCGGGGCGTTCACGCGTCCCGAGAGCATCGATCTGCTCGCCGCGGTCGTGGGGCGGCGACCCGACGAGGATCGCGTCGCTCACGTCCGGGTCACCGGCGACGGAGCCGCGCAGCTGCGCCGCTACGCCCACGCCGAAGACGACGGCGTGCTGGCGATCACGTTCACCGACGTGAGCTGGCTCGCCCGCATGGTGGCCAGCACCGGCGCCTGTGCGGAAGCGCTCGACCCGCCGGACCTCGTCGAGGCAGTTCGGTGCCGGCTCGCGGCCGTCGCGGGGGTAACGCCATGACCGGCGAGCGCGAGCGATTGCCTCGCCTACTTGCCCTCGTCCCGTACCTGCAGGCACACCACGGCATCGCGATCGAGCAGGCGGCCGCCGACTTCGCCATCAGCGAGGACCAGCTGCGCCGCGACCTGCAACTGCTGTGGATGTGCGGGTTGCCAGGACACGGTCCCGGCGATCTCATCGACCTGTCCTTCGAGGGCGACACCGTCTCGGTGATCTTCGACGCCGGCATGTCCCGGCCACTGCGGCTGACGGCCGAAGAGGCACTGCCCCTGGTCGTCGCACTGCGCACGCTCGCCGAGATGCCGGGGGTCAGCGACCGCGACGCCGTCGAGCGGGCACTCGCCAAGGTGGAGTCCGCGGCGAGCGGCTCGGTGGAGGCGCAGACGGTGGCCGTCGAGCTCGACGGGGTCGGCAGGATGCTGCCCGTCCTGCAACAGGCCATCGACACCGGGCGGGCGCTGGCGCTGCGCTACTACACGGCCACCCGCGACGAAACGACCGAACGCACCGTCGACCCGATGCGCCTGTTCGAGATGGACGGGCGCAGCTATCTGGAAGCGTGGTGCCGGCGCGCCGAGGGCATGCGGGTGTTCCGCGTCGACCGCATCGATCGCGCCGAGGTGCTGTCCGAGCGGGCCAACCCGCCGCCGGAGGCGGAGTTGCGCGATCTCAGCGACGGGGTGTTCACGCCGGCACCTGAGCACATGCTGGTCGTCCTGCGCCTCGACCCCTCCTACGCCTGGGTGGCCGACTATTACCCGCCCGAGACGGAAACCGTGGACGCTGACGGCCGGCGGCAGGTGAGCGTTCGCGTGGCCGACCCGGCATGGGTGCGGGCACTGGCGCTGGGCGCGGCCGGGCACGTCGAGGTGCTGTCGCCGGAGTGGCTCGCCGAATCCGTCCGCGAGGAGGCCCGGGCGGCGCTCGCTGCATATTCGGCGTAAGTAGAGTTCGGCGCGATGAAGCTGCGCCTGCCCTGGTTGCGCCGCAAGCGCGCAGCCAACCCCGAAGGCCGCATGTCGGTCATGGACCATCTGCGGGAGTTACGCCACCGCGTCATCCTCGCGCTGGTGATCATCGCGGTGGGCGCGATCGTGGGCTGGGTGTTCTACGACCCGATCCTGCGCTTCCTCGAACATCCGTACTGCTCGGTGCCCGCCAAACATCGCTTCCCGGGCACCGAGGAAGGCGGTTGCCATCTGATTTACAACCAGGTGCTCGCCGGCTTCACGACCCGGCTGAAGGTCTCGTTCATCGCCGGTGCCGTGCTGACCGCGCCGCTGTGGCTGTACCAGATCTGGGCGTTCGTCACACCCGGCCTGCGCAAGAACGAGCGCAAATACACGCTCTGGTTCATTGCCGCATCGACGTTGCTGTTCGCGGCCGGCGTAGCGCTCGCATATGTGGTGCTGGCCAAGGGGCTGCGCGTGCTGCTCGGCGTCGCCGGCTCGGGAACCCAGGCGCTGCTCACGGTCGACAGCTACCTGTCGTTCGTCACGCTCATGTTGATCGTTTTCGGGGCGTCCTTCGAACTGCCGCTACTGGTGGTGATGGCCAACCTTGCCGGGGTGCTGCCGGCCCGTTGGCTGCGTAAGTCGCAGCGCCTTGCGATCTTCCTGATCTTCCTGTTCGCCGCCGTCGCGACGCCGACCACCGACCCGTTCACCATGTGTGCGATGGCGGTTCCGATGGTGCTGTTGTTCGAGGGCGCCGTGGCGTTCGCCGTGGTGCATGACAAGCGCAAGGCGCAGCGCAAGGCGGCCGAGCAGCAGGCGAAGGACGAGCAAATCGACCTGCCCGCGCGCATCGACCCGATCCCGCGCCCGCTCGACGACGTGACCTAGTCCCGCGCGAGCGCTGATCGCCCGGTGGTGGCTATCGCTCGATTACGCGCACGCCGGTCTCGTTCGCGTGGATGTCCACTGCGGACAGATCCGGCGTGGTCATATCAGCGTCGAGATCTCGATACGTCGTCAAGACGCCGAGCACCGGCATGCCCGCGGCCCGGCCGGCCGCCACCCCCGCAGGCGCGTCCTCGACGACCAGGCAGCGGGCCGGCGCGCGACCCAGCAGCGACTCCGCGACGAGGTAGCACTCCGGGTCAGGCTTGCCGGCCCGCACGTCGTCAGAGGTGACCAGCACCTGCGGCCTGGGCAGCCCGGCTGCGGCGATCCGGGCCGTCGCTAGCCGAAGGTCGCCGCTGGTGACGATTGCCCAGCGCGAGGGCGGCAGCCCGCGGAGCGCCGCAGCCGCCCCCGGCATCGCGCGCACCCCGTCGGTGTCTCCGGCCTGCTCGGCGTTCATCCGGGTCGCCAGGGCACGCGCCACGTCCGGCGGCATCGCCGGGAGGACGGTGGCGAACACCTGGGGACCGGGAATGCCGTGCATGTACGGTTCGAACTCGGCCAACGGTACCCCGAGTTCGGCCGCCATCGCCGCCCACGCGCGCTGCACGCTGGCTGTTGAGTCGACCAGCGTGCCGTCCAGGTCGAACAACACCGCATCCAGGGCGAGATCGATCACCTGCACAGTGTCCCGGAGGCCCGCCCGTACGCTGAAGGTATGTCCGCGCCGGCCGACAGGTATGCCGCCGCCCGGCGGCGGGCGAAGCATCCGCACCTGGGCGGCTTCGCAGCGGAGTACCCGTTCGAGCTCGATCTGTTCCAGGTGGACGCGTGCGAGGCTCTCGAGGATGGCCACGGCGTACTCGTGTGTGCGCCCACCGGTTCCGGCAAGACGGTGGTCGGCGAATTCGCGGTGCACATGGCTCTCGCGTCCGGGCAGAAGTGCTTCTACACGACACCGATCAAGGCGCTCTCGAACCAGAAGTACAACGACCTCGTGCGCCAGCACGGCGCTGCCGCGGTCGGGCTGCTGACCGGCGACAACGCGATCAACGGGAACGCCCCCATCGTCGTCATGACGACCGAGGTGCTGCGCAACATGCTCTATGTCGGCAGCACGTCCATCGAGGGCCTCGGCTACGTCGTCATGGACGAGGTGCACTACCTCGGCGACAGATTCCGCGGCGGAGTCTGGGAGGAGGTGATCATCCACCTGCCCCAGTCGGTGCGGCTGGTCTCGCTCTCGGCGACTGTGTCCAATGCCGAGGAGTTCGGCGAATGGCTGGTGACGGTACGCGGCGACACGAAGGTCGTCGTCCACGAGCAGCGCCCCGTGCCGTTGTGGCAGCACATGCTTGTGAGCACTCGCTTGTTCGACCTGTTCGCCGACGACGAGTCCACCGTGAATCCGGAACTGAAGCGCTACCTCACATCCCGGGTGCGCTATCCGGGCCCGACTCGGGGTTGGCGCCCGCCGCACCGCCCGGACGTGGTCGCGCGCCTCGACCGCGAGGGCCTGCTGCCCGTCATCGTGTTCATCTTCAGCCGGGTGGGGTGTGATGCCGCGGTCCGGCAGTGCGTCCTGTCCGGGTTGTGGCTGACCGAGCCGAGGGAGCGCGACGAGATAACAGCGATCGTCGAGGAGCGCACCGCGGCCATCCCGGCCGAGGACCTCGATGTATTGGGTTACTGGGAGTGGCTGGACGGGCTGCGCCGCGGCGTGGCCGCCCACCATGCCGGGCTGATCCCGGCATTCAAGGAGACGGTCGAGGAACTGTTCGTGCGCGGCCTGGTCCGCGTCGTGTTCGCAACGGAAACCTTGGCGCTGGGGATCAACATGCCGGCCCGCACGGTCGTCCTCGAGCGGCTGTCCAAGTTCAACGGCGACACCCACGCCGACATCACCCCGGGGGAGTACACGCAGCTCACCGGACGGGCGGGGCGGAGGGGCATCGACATCGAGGGACATGCCGTCGTGTTGTGGAGCCCGGAGGCCGACCCGGATCGGGTTGCCGGCCTTGCCTCGGCGCGGATGTACCCGCTGCGGTCGTCGTTCCGCCCGTCCTACAACATGGCTGTAAACCTGGTCGCGCAGATGGGACGCCCCGCGGCGCGTCAGCTGCTCGACGCGTCGTTCGCCCAATTCCAGGCCGACCGGTCGGTCGGAGGTTTGGTACGCCAGATTCGCCGTAACGAGACGACTATGCGCGAGCAGGCCGCGCAGATGCACTGCGATCGCGGCGACTTCGCCGAATACGCCGCGCTACGCCGCGAGCTCAGCGATCGCGAGGCCGCGCTCGCCCGGGAGAGGGCGCGCAACCGGCGCAGTGCGGTGGCAGCTTCGCTCGAGAGCCTTCGTCCCGGGGACGTGATCCGGGTGCCGGGCGGCCGGCGCGCCGGCCTCGCGGTGGTGCTGGACCCGGGTGTGGATCCTCGCGATGACCCACGCCCGCTGGTCGTGACCGAGGCGCGGTGGTCGGGGCGGCTCAGTCTCACCGACTTCCCGACCAGCGTGGAACCGCTCGCCAGCGTGCGGGTACCCCGGCGCTTCAACCACCGCTCCCCGCAGGAGCGACGCGACATGGCATCCACGCTGCGCACCCTGGACGTGCCGCCACCGGAGCGCACCCGGCAGCAACCCGCCGTCGAGGACGAGCAGATCGAGGCGCTGCGCACGGCCATCCGCACCCACCCGTGCCACGACTGCCCGGACCGCGAGGCCCACGCCCGCTGGGCCGAGCGCTCCCAGCGGCTGGAGCGCGAGACCGCGGCGCTGCGCCGTCGCATCGAGGGCCGCACGAATTCGCTGGCGCAGACGTTCGACCGCATCTGCGCGCTGCTGGACGCGCGCGGGTACCTCGCCGGCGACGAGACGACACCGGCCGGGCGGCAGCTGTCGCGGATCTGGTCCGAGTCGGACCTGCTGGTCGCGGAGTGCCTGCGCTCCGGGGAGTGGGACGCCCTGGACAGTGCCGAACTGGCCGCCGTCGTGTCGACGCTCGTCTACGAGGCGCGCCGCGACGAGCCGGCGATCGATCGGATGCCCACGGCGAGCGTGCGTGACGCGCTCACCGCTACAGCTCGTATCTGGGCCGATCTGGCTGACGACGAGGCCGGCCGGGGATTGCCGCGCACCCGAGAGCCGGAACTCGGCTTCGCCTGGGCCGCGTACCGGTGGACACGGCGCGACAGCCTGGACCGGGTGCTCAGTTCGTCGGCGAAGGCCGGCGTGGACGTCTCCGCGGGCGATTTCGTCCGCTGGTGCAAGCAGCTGCTCGATCTGCTCGAACAGATCGCTGCAGCACCGTCGCCGGGTGGCGGCGAGGCGCCGGTAGCGGCGCGAGCCCGCGCGGCGGCTCGCGAGATCCGCCGTGGCGTGGTCGCGCAGGGCGTCATCGGCTAAGTCGGTACGGTGGGCCGGTCGCGCGCAGTAGCGTAGACGCGTTCGGGACGGAAGAGGCACACCATGACATCCGACAACGGCGAGCACGGCCAAGGTGGTCAAGGCGAGCAGTCGCCGTCCTGGCCGCCGCCTCAGCAGCACCAGTGGCCGCAGGATGATCGAAGCGACGAGCCGGAAGAGGCCACCGTCGCCCGGCCGGTAGCTCCGCCGCCCCCGAACTTTGACAACGCCGGCGCGCCTCCGCACGGCGACGAAGCCGGCCAGCCCGACGAGCAGCCGCCCGCGCAGAGCGACCAAGCGTCGCAGCCGCCGTCGGACGACGAGCGCACCCAGGCGTTTTCTCGTTCGGATCTTCGCTATGACGCGCCCGGCCCGGCGCCGACGCAGCAGATACCGGCTTTCCCGCCCCCTGCGCCGGGCGGGCAGTACCAGCCGTACGAGCCGCAGGGGTACGCGCAGCCCGGCTACCCGCAGGCACCGCCGCAGCAGCCGTTCGCACCGCAGCCGTACCAGCCTGCGGCCCAGGGCTACCCGCCGCCACCGGGGTATGGCCAGGCGCCGTACCAGGCGGAGCCGAGCTACCCGCAGCAGCCCTACGGCACGCCGCCGCCCTACAGCCAGTACGGCCAGTATGGGCAGCAGCAGTACGGGCAGCAGCAGTACGGCCCGTATGGGCAGCAGCCGCCGTACGGTGGCTACCCGCCGGCCGCCCCACCGCGGAAGCGCCGCGTGTGGCCGTGGCTCGGCATCGCCGCGATCGTGGCCGTCGCCGCGCTCGTCGCCGCGTCATTCGTCGCCAAGCCGCAGTTCATGGGCTTCAAGAAGGTGCTCGACCACACTGCGGTGGAGCAGCAGATCGAGAAAGGCGGCTACACGAACGTCGTCTGCAACAACGGCAAGAACCCCACCGTCAAGAAGGGCGCGACGTTCACCTGTACCGCGGACGGCGGCAAGACGGTCACCGTCACGATCACCAGTTCCAGCGGCGACTACGCGTGGAGCCCCTCGAGCTGATCAAGCGCGAGCGCGGGCAATCGCGTTGAGCACCCGGTTGATCGAGCTGTCGATGCCGTAGCGGTCGGCGAGTTCCACCAGCGCGGCTGGGTCCGCCGGTGACTGAGGTAGCACATCGTCGAGTTCGGGCACCGGTGCGTCCGTGCGGCCGCGAACCACCGCTGGTGCCACCGCCAGGTAGTCGGCCGCGGCGAGCACCTTGGTGACCGCGCCCGGCGGAAAGCCGTCGTTACCGGCCTGCGCGGCCGCCAGGATCTGCTCGACGGTGCCGTAGCGAGAGACGAGCGCGGCCGCGGTCTTCGCGCCGATGCCTGGGACGCCGGGCAGCCCGTCGCTCGGGTCGCCACGCAGTGCAGCGAAGTCGGCATAGCGTTCGGGTGCAACGCCGTAGCGGGCGCGCACCTCGTCCGGGCCCAGCACCTCGAGTCTGGCCACGCCGCGCCCGACGTAGAGCACCCGCACCCGGTCGGTGGCAAGGGCAATCAGGTCGCGATCACTGCTCACGATCTCGCAGGGCCCGCCGTCGCGCGTGGCCAGCGTGGCGATCACGTCGTCCGCCTCGAAGCCCTCGGCTCCGCCGATCGCCAGGCCGAGGGCGACGAGCACGTTCAGCAGTACCGGGATCTGTGGTACGAGCGCTTCGGGGATCGCCTCGGTACGGCCGTCCGGCGCCAGGCGATGCGCCTTGTAGGACCGCACGAGCGCCACCCGGAATGCGGGACGCCAGTCCACGTCCATGCACGCGACGTAGCGTGCGGGGCGGCGCCGCTCGATCAACGTCGCCGTCATGTCGAGGAACCCACGTACCGCGTTGATCGGCCTGCCGTCCGGCGACGTCACCGACTCGGGCACCCCGTAGAACGCGCGAAAGTAGAGGTTCGCGGCGTCGACGAGCATCAGCGTCACGAAGGGACGGTAGCCTGCGGGGCCATGCTGACCGTGATCGGCGAGGCACTCGTCGACCTCGTCGACGCCGGTGATCACCGGACGTTCATGGCGCACCTGTCGGGCAGCCCGCTCAACGTCGCCGTGGGGCTGGCCCGGCTCGGTCAGCCGACGCAGTTTCTGGCCCGGTTCTCCCAGGACACTTTCGGGCGGCGGCTGCGGGATTTCGCGGAGCGCAACGGCGTCGGGCTGGCGCGCGCGGTCGACGCTCCGCAGCCCTCGACACTCGCCGTGGTGAGCCTGGACGAGCACCGCAAGGCCCGCTACGACTTCTACATCGAAGGCAGCGCCGACTGGCAGTGGCGCCGGGACGAACTGGTGGTGCCCGAGGGCACGGCGATCTTGCACGCCGGCTCGAATGCGTCGTGGACGCCGCCCGGCGCCGAACGCGTCCTGGAAACACTGCGGCGCGCCCGACCGGCGGCGCTGGTGAGCTACGACCCGAACGTCCGCCCCGCGGTGCTGGGCACGCCGGCGCGCGCCATGCCGCTGGTCGAGGCGGGCGTGGCGGCCGCACACCTCGTCAAGGCCAGCGACGACGACATCGCGTGGCTCTACCCAGGTGCGCCAGCCGCCGACATCGCCGACCACTGGCTCCGCCTGGGAGCGAC
>JBPYES010000045.1:0-3188 GCA_051984825.1 Jatrophihabitantaceae bacterium | reverse complement strand
TGGTCGAGCGCATCGCGGCCCTGCACCGGATCGGCACGCCCGCTGACGTGACCGGCGCCGTCGTGTTCCTCGCGTGCCCTGCCGCGTCGCTGATCACCGGCACGACCATCCCGGTGGACGGCGGCTGGACTGCACGCTGAAGCCGATGACACTTACGCGCAACGCCTGGCTCAAGGTCACCTAGGAACGCACCCGACAATGGTCGCGTGGCAGTGAGCGGCGCGAAGGCTCGACGCCTTCTTCTGCAGCTGCTCGACGGCGTCGCCAGCGCGCTACCGGCCAACGTCACGGTTCGGGTCACCGGTTCCGGCCGGCAATGCGTGCTGACCGCGCAACGGACCCCGCAGAATGTAGGGGCCGAGCGGCCGGCCGGCTCTGTGCACCTCGCTAGCGTCACGACACTGAGGGCGCCACTCGGCATCGGCCCGTGGATGCCGCTGGTGCTATCCCGTCGCGCAAAAGCTCGCCGAACCGCAATCGCAGCGCTCGAAATGATCCAAGACGCCGTCGCCACGGCCCACGGTTGGCCCTGGCCGGACCTCGGCTTCGACGTCCGAGCTGCCGACGACGATCACGGCGTATCGGTGTGGTTCGAAGACGCTTCGGGCAAGGTCGTCTCCGCCGGAAGGGTCGCTCTGCACGACGCCACCTGAGGTCCCGGTCAACCGTCCGGAGAACGCCTTATGGCCTGCGACCCGGGCCGAACACGTCGACTCCTGACGAATCAGTCGCTGACGCGCCAGAATGAAAGGCGGGCTCGGGACCCCGAGCCCAACGCACGCTGACGACAACCCGCCCTGCCGGGCGGAAGGAGGCATAGCGAATGAGCGTGTTCGACCGCATCAAGACCACGGCCGAGGAGTTCGTCAAGACGGCCAGGCCGAAGGCGGAGGAACTGCGCGACAAGACGAAGCCGAGGGTCGAGGAGCTGCGCGAAAAGGCAACGCCGCTAGCCCAATCGATGAAGGAGAAGGCCGAGCGGCTCGCCGAGACACTGAAGGAAAAGGCGGAGGACGTCGCCGAGGGCCTGCGGGAGGGCACGTCTGGCGCACCCACGTCCGACACCGGATCCAAGCCTGCCGAGACCGGGGCGGGCGAGGCTGACAAGGAGCCGCCGGTCTGAGCAACTGATCCGGTCGCGGCGCCCTAGGACGGTGCTGAGCTTGTCGTTACCTGGACGTCTTCAGGCATCGTCCGAGGGCTGTGCTCGCGTACGGCGTTGCGGATCTGGCTGAGGTTGTCGCGCAGCACATCGGAGACAAGCTCGTCGGTGCGCGGGTCTGCAAGCACCTCGAGGACGACGCGCAGCGTGGTCTCGGCAGCTTCGCGGAGTAGTCGGTCATGGAACGGAACCAGCGCGATGTGCCGGGTTGTCGGGTCCTGCTTGATCTTCTCGGCGATCATTGCCTTTATCTGCTCACGGTTCTCCCGAAGGGCAGACGCGATGTTGCGCGTGTACTGGCCGGTGCGCAGCACGTCAGCGACTTCGTCCAGGACCGCGACGGTGATCGGTTCTTTGATCAGGTCGATGACCTGTCCGGACGCGTGATTGATCAGCCGTACGACAAGTGGTTCCCGCTTGCCGCGCCGAAAGAACCAGCGTCCGACCAAGGCGGCGATGATGGCCAGCGCGATCGCGCCACCGACGACGATCAACACGAGCTGTGTCGTGGACATACCACGATCCTGGCCGTCGCCAGGCGTATCCACACGTAGGCACGGCCGTGTGCTACCACGCGGCACGTCCGAGACGCGGAAAATCTGGGTGCGTCCCGGACGATGCCCCGTGTCGGTATCGACTATTGCCCCGCCCGCGTGGGCGGGTTACGGGAGTCCTAGCCGGACTGCGGCGCGATCGCGAACTGGATCTGGCCGCTGTTGTCAGAGGTCACGTCCAGCGTCTTGTCATCGAGGATCGCGGCCGCCTCCGGGTCAAGAAACACCCGCGCTCCAGATTCGTCGAGCACTCTGTCGTCTTCCGCCGGAACGGCAGCCAGGCTGAGCGTCAGCGACCCTGCCGCCGAATCGTGCGCGATGCGGAGGCCGCCACCGTCAGGCACTTCAGGTTGATCGACGATATTGCGAATCTCGGCCGCGGCCACGGGAGTCAGCGTGAGCATAGTGGACGTCCTTCCAATCTTCGTGTCGACATAGGCGGCAGACAGCACCGCCCTCTCTCCAACGTTCACGTCTTGGGCGGATACGTCAAGTCGCCCGGCATCTGCGAGCACGGCAGCATCCACAGCTCGGCTGTACATCGTTGTCGCGCCGGTCACAGGACGTATCGGGCATTGCCACGTCTGCTTCAGCGGACCACAGACGGACCAAACATCCGATCTATGCCGCCCTGGCGGCCTCGTAGTGGCGCAAGTCACCGAAACTGCGGCCCAAAGATCAGGTGAATGAGATGCGCGCTCCCGCAGGCACCCAGCGTCGATCTACGCGCGCGTAGTGTATCTCGCCCGCAGTGGGCCCCGTCGATCACCCTTCCGACCCCGCTTCGCCGGATAAACACAGCCAGCATGCACATTTTCGCGAGAACGTTGCCGGCGGCGATTCACGGCGACGCCGCGATCATGCAGGACGCGCCATTACAGCCAGCTAGGCTGTACGCCGGACTGATGCAATCAGCAGCTCGCAGCAGCACGACCGTCCACAGTGGACAATCGCTGCGGGGTTCCCGACTACGACCCGAAGACACGTGCGTACGTGCCGTCCGCCCACCCAAGTCTGCAGCGAGCCGCACCAGCGACCGGCTCATCGGGTCCGTGGCTGCACACCAGCAGTGAGGTGATTTGGAACAGGACATGCCGCCCGCGCGACCCCGCCATCGGGAAGCCGCGCTTCACGTCGCGCCCACGAGGGTGCTCTGCTGACACCGTCGGCTCGCCCGGTCACGATTCACGCACCGGTGCCGATCCGTTACGGCGGGGTAACCAGGCTGCTCGCCATTCACAGGTACGCGCTCGCCCTGGAGCACGACTGTGGCGCAGCCGTCCAGCCAGCTGAACGGGGCAACGACCGCGGGAAGTCGACCGCCGGGAGGCTTGACGCGCCCACACCCTGTGGGTGGACATGTGGACGACCGGTGGACGAACGTCCATCCCCGGGGGATAACCGTTGCCGCACTGTGGACATCATGTTGATGATGAAATTCCCTCGAAGTAATTGCGGGAAACCCCTTGCGC
>JBPYES010000044.1:0-8627 GCA_051984825.1 Jatrophihabitantaceae bacterium | reverse complement strand
TGATGCGGCGTAGCTGATCTATGACGGCTTGTGGCTCCAGTCGGATCGTCAGCGAGGGATAGCGCAGTACGGGCCGACCGCCGATAACCAGCTCGTTCTGACGGCTCATGTCGTCCCACCACACCAGCGGCTGCAGGTGCACGGAGCCGTCGACCTCGACGGCAAGAACTGTGCCGTCGGGCAAGTCGAACTCGGCATCGAGATAGCGCGTCTTGCCATCATGTTCGCGGCGCAGCGCCTGCCGACGTGGCGGTGGCAGGCCGGCTTGCCGTGCGAGCGGCGCGAGATCGATCTCAGCGAGTGTGTGCCCGCCGCCGGAGATGTCGCCGAGGATGGCCCGCATGATCGCGGCGTGCCGGATCGCGCCGGCATGGTGTAGCTCGCGGCGCAGCCGTCCCGGCGTCACCAGCCGCTGCTGTACCGCCGCGCACAGCAGCGCACAAGCTCGGCGTGCTGACCCCGACCAGGTCGCGGCGTCGATGACCGATCGCGAGGCCGAGGTTCGCGGCGGACCTTGTGCGCGGTGCACGTCGGCCGCACTGAACCGCCGAGATTCGTGCACCTTCACCCACGAGGGAAGGCGGGTACACGTGTCGTGTGCCACCAGAATGTGCACCTGATCAGGTTCGAAGCCCCGCAGACCTGCGGCGGCAGCCGCGCTGAGTCCTGCCAGCGCGGCTGTCTTGGTCGGCAACAGCACGGCCACCCATTCGCGCTGGCGGATGTTGAGCGGCGCGTTGGTCAGGATTACTGCCGTGCGCCCCACGATCTGCCACCGTTTGGCAAGGACGGCAGCCCGAACCTGTGCCATGCCGATGCCGTGCGCGCGTAACTGTTCCCGGTGCAGCACTGCGTGTTGACGCGCCGCCAGCTCGACTAGACCGTCGGGGACGGCGATCAGCCGGGCGCCTGTGAGCGGAGGCATTTGGTTCCGGCGCGGCAACGTCGAGGTCATGGTGGGGACGTTGCCGTTCCGCGCGCGGTTCCGGAAAGGCCGTCCGGCGAACTGTGGATAAGCAGCCAGCCTGTGGAAACCGAAGTTGTCCGTGTGTCGCGACGTTCCAGCATCGCGACACACGGACAACTCGCAAAGGGGGCGGGATCGGGGAGCGGGATAGGCGGCCCGTCGGCGGGCGGTCAGCCTGCTGTCGGGGGCCGGAATGCGCCGATCGGGCTGAGCTGGATGCCAGCGAGCTGCCACTGGTCGCCCGCGCGGACGGCGATGTGCGTTGCCCGGAACTGCCCGTCCGACGGCTGCCCGCGGTAGCTGGCGTGCTGGGAGTGCCTCCCGATCGCGACGGCGGCGTCACCGTACGAGCGCACCGTGACGTCATCCCAGGTCAGCGACGAGGTGGTCAGGTCGCCGGTGCGGTATCGATCGAGCCACTGCTGCTTGTCCAGGACGAACCCGAGCGGGCCGACCAGCGCAAAGTCGGCGACGGCGAGCGCATCGAGCGTATCGACGTCGGCGCGCTGCTCAGCCTCGGTCCAGCGGCGCCCAAGTTCGAGGATCTCGGTGGTGGTCGAGTCGGTCATGACATCTCCTTCTGTAGTGGACGTTCGGAAAGGAACAGCACGACGAGGAGGCCAGCGACGGCGATCGGCGTCGCGACCAGGAACACGCCGTGCAGCGCGTCGGCGACCGACGCGGCGATTCCGTGACGCACCGGGGCGGACAGCATCCGTATCCGCTCCGGGCTGGCCTGAAGACCGTGCGCGTCGATGGCATCGGCTCGTCCGGACAGATGCCGCGGCAGTGCATAGCGCAGCCCGGCGGCGAACACCGCGCCGTATACGGCGACTCCCACCGAGCCGCCCAACGCCCGGAACAGGTTGACCGATGCGGTTGCGGTGCCCAGCTCGCGGCGGTCGACCGCGTTCTGTACGGCCACGACGAGCACCTGCGTGGTCAGCCCGAAGCCGAGCCCGAACACGGCCATGTAGGCCATCGCAGGACCTCGTCCGCTCGACGCGCCGAGAGTCGCGAGCAATGCCAGCCCGGCGCTCATCAGCGCGAACCCGATGACCGGGAAGACCTTGTAGCGTCCTGCGCGCGTCATCAGGCGTCCGGACACGATCGTGCTGAACGTGCTCGCCAGCAGCATCGGCAGCACCAGCAGGCCGGACGTCGTGGCCGTCGCACCGGTGACCAGCTGCAGGAACAGCGGCAGGAACACGATCGCCGCGAACAACGACAACGTCGCGAGAAACGCGCCGGCACTGACCACGACGAACACGCGGTCGCGGAAGAGCCGCAGCGGCAGCACCGGCTCAGGGGCACGGCGCTCCTGCCAGATGAAGCCCGCGACGAGCGCCAGCGCGGCAACCACCAGGGCCAGCACCTGTGCCGAGCCCCACGCGTAGCGGTCGCCGCCCCAGACCGTGACGAGTAGCCCCGCGCTCACCGCGCCGGCGAGCAGGACTGCTCCAAGCGCGTCGATCCGAGCGCCGCGCCGTGGCGCCGCCGCGGCGGGCTGGCGGCTCAGCAATCCGAACGCCGCAACGCCTATCGGAACGTTGACATAGAACACCCAGCGCCACGACAGATGATCGACGAGGACGCCACCGATCAGTGGGCCGGCGATGCTGGCCAGCACGAACACCGCCTGGATGTAGCCCTGGTAACGGCCGCGCTCGCGCGGCGCGACGATGTCGCCGACCGATGCCATCGCGAGTGTCATCACACCGCCCGCGCCGGCGCCCTGCAGGGCTCGGAACGCGATCAGCTCGCCGATGCTCTGCGCGAGACCGGACAGCGCCGACGCGACAAGGAAGATCGTCAGCGCGATGCGCAACAACCAACGTCGCCCGAACAAGTCGCTGAGTTTGCCCCAGACGGGCGTCGTCGCGGCGGCGGCGAGCACGTAAACGGTGACCACCCAGGTGAGCTCGCTCAGCCCGCCGAGGTCGCCGGCGATGGTCGGAAGTGCGGTGGCCATGATCGTCTGGTCCAGCGCGCCGAGAAACATCACGAGCAGCAGGCCGGCGAATACGACCAGCGCGTCGCGGCGCAGCGCCGTGGTGGTGGCGGTGGTCATCTGAAGCACCTCCATCCGGAGAAATTTCCTCCGATTGACATCGAGGCCACGCTAGCACGATCCGGAGGAAATGTCTCCGTCTTTGTGGAGAGAATTACTCCGGATACTGGTAGGGTCGCGCGGCATGGAGATCCGTCCGGTGCGTGCAGACGCCCGCCAAAACCGCACGAGGCTCCTCGACGCAGCCCGCGACGTCTTCGTCGAGTTGGGCTCGCGGGCACCGCTCGACGAAGTTGCCCGCCGCGCCGGCACCGGCATCGGGACGCTGTACCGCCACTTCCCGGACCGTCAGTCCCTGCAGCGTGCCGTCGTGTTCGATGCGTTGCAGCGCACCGCCGACGAGGCGCGAGCCGCTCTCGAGCAGGAGCGGGACCCGTTCCGCGCCCTGGTCCGCTACATGCACCGAGTCCTGGACATCCGGATCGCAGCGGTGATCCCGGCGCTGATCGGCGACGTCGACCTGGAGGAGGAGCAGCTGCGCCGGGTCCGCTACGACGGCAGCGCCGTGCTCGACGATCTCGTCGCGGCCGCCCATGGGGCCGGAAAGCTGCGCAAGGACGTCACGTCCGCCGACATCGGGCTGCTGACCGTCCGGCTGTCCCGTCCGCTGCCCGGACCGTTCGAGCGTGAGCAGAACGACGAGCTCGCACACCGCCACCTCGACCTGCTCCTCGAGGGCCTGCGTCCCCGCGCGGGTCGGCCCGCGGTGATCGCCGGCCCGGCGATGAGCATGCGCGACCTGCAGCGGCTGACTGTCACAGATCGCAAGGCTGCTCCGTCTACGGCACGTAAAACCCGTGGAAGGAGAAGCAAATGAGGGTTTTCGTTGCGGGCGGCACCGGGGCGCTGGGTCAGCACCTGCTGCCGCAGCTAGTCGACGCCGGCTACGAGGTCAGCGCACTGACTCGGTCAGCCGGCAAGGCCGCGGCCATCGAGTCGGCGGGTGCTGAGCCCGTTGTTGCGGACGCGCTCGACCGGGACGCGGTGATCGCGGCGGTACGAAAGGTGCGTCCGGACGTCGTGATCCACCAGCTGACCGCCCTGACCAACATGAAGAACTTCCGGCGTTTCGACAAGGAGTTCGCGCTCACCAACCGGCTGCGCACTGAGGGCACCGACAACCTGCTCGCCGCCGCGCAGGCCGCGGGCGCGCGCCGATTTATCGCACAGAGCTACGCCGGCTGGCCGTCAGAGCGCAGCGGCAGCCGCGTCAAGACGGAAGCCGATCCGTTCGACCCGAAGCCAGTGGCCAATCAGCGGCGCAGCTTCGAGGCCATCCAGTACCTGGAACGGCAGGTCACCGGGGCAAACCTTGAGGGCGTGGTGCTGCGCTACGGGGGCTTCTACGGCCCGGGCAGCAACATGAATCGAAGCGGCGACGTCGCCGAGCTCGTGCGCAAACGGCGGTTCCCGATCGTCGGCGATGGACGGGGCGTCTGGTCGTTCTGCCACCTCGAGGACGCCGCATCGGCGACCGTCGCCGCGGTTGAGCGCGGTGCCCCCGGCATCTACAACGTGTGCGATGACGAGCCGGTCGAGATCGGCACCTGGCTGCCGGAGTATGCGCGGGCGATCGGCGCGCCCCTGCCGCGCCATGTGCCGGTGTGGCTGGGCAAGCTGCTCGGCGGGGAAGTCGTGGTGTCGATGATGACGCAGGTCCGTGGCGCCTCGAACGCAAAGGCCAAGGCTGCCCTCGACTGGAAGCCGCGCTACGCGACCTACCACGAGGGTTTCAGCACCGGACTCAGTGCCTGACACCATGGGCGGATGGACCGCCTCGACGAGGTCTATCGCGAGCTCCGCCCGTACGCGTTTGCGATCGCCTACCGAATGCTGGGGAGCGTCAGCGAGGCGGAGGACGTCGTGCAGGAAGCGTTTCTGCGGCTGCACCGAGCCGCGCCCGACGAGGTGGCCGCGCCCAAGGCGTACCTCGCGACCGTGACCACCCGGCTGGCGATCGATGCGCTGCGCTCCGCGCGCGTCCGCCGGGAGAGCTACGTCGGTCCGTGGCTGCCCGAGCCGTTGCTCACCGACAAGGGCGTCGGCCCGGCGGACGCCGCGGTGACCGCCGACTCGCTGTCGATGGCGTTCCTCGTCGTGCTCGAGAGGCTCACTCCTGTCGAGCGGGCGGTGTTCCTGCTGCACGACGTCTTCGGCTACGACTACGGCGAGGTGGCCGCCATCGTCGACAAGAGCGAGGCGAACTGTCGCCAGTTGGCGGCGCGCGCCCGCCGGCACGTGCAGGAAGGCCGGCCCCGATTCGAGGCGTCGACTGCGGCTCGTTCAGAGCTGGCCTCACGATTCTTCGCCGCGGCGGCGGACGGCGACATGGAGGGGCTGGTGTCGCTGCTCGCCGGCGATGCGGCGTTCTACGGCGACGGCGGCGAAAAGGGTTCCGGCCTGCGGCTGCCGATCATCGGGCGCGACGGCGTGGCGCGCGTGATCATGGGGCTGTCCCGCCGCGCCCAGGGCCTGGACATCACGACGCGTTCGGTCGAGATCAACGGCGAGCCGGGCACCATGTACTTCGATGCCGACGGCGGGCTGATCAGCCTGATCAGCGTGGAGATCGTCGACGGCCAGGTGCAGAACGTCCGCGGGTTCGTCAACCCCGACAAGATCGCGCATCTGGGCCGGCTGTCCCCGCTCGGCCGTCGTGCGACCAGCGCCGACTGGGATCAGTAAGAGACGTCAGCCGCGCGCTTGCTTGATCAGCGACTTACCGAAATCCCAGATGAGGCCGCTGCCGCGGTGCGCTTCGTCCATGACGTTGGCGAAGGCAGTCACGAACCGGTCGACCTCCGCCTCGCCGATGTTCAGGGGCGGAATCAGCTTGATCACTTCGAGGTGGTCGCCGGACACCTGCGTCAGGATGCGGTGCTGGTGGAACAGTGCGTGCACGACCGTCTGTGCGAACAGTCCGCGCCGCGCGGCCTGCAATGCCATCCAGGCCGGGCGCAGCTTCCACGACGACGGGCGGCCGAACTCGATGCCGACCATCAGGCCGCGTCCCCGGACGTCGGCCACCATCTCGTAGCGGTCGGCCACCTCGGCGAGGCGGGCCTGCAACACCTCGCCCACCTTGCGGGCGTTCTCGACGACGCCCTCAACCTCGAACACCGACAGCGTGGCCAGCCCGGCCGCCATCGCCTGCGCGTTCGAGCCGAACGTCGAGTCGTGCACGAGGACGCGGTCCATGGACGAGAACACCTTCTGGAAGATCGCGTCCCGGCCGAGGCAGGCACCCACGGGGATGTAGCCGCCGGACAGGGCCTTCGCGGCCACTACGAGATCGGGTTCGACGCCGTCGTACTGGTGGGCCCAGAACTCGCCGCTGCGGCCGATGCCGCACTGCACTTCGTCCGCGATAAGCAGCGCCCTGTGCTCGTGCAGCAACTGGGCAGCTGACGCGAGGAAGCCGGGCGGCGCGACTGCGACGCCCTTGCCCTGTATCGGCTCGACGATCAGTGCGGCGACGTCGCCCTTGCTCAGCTCGCGGCGCAGCGCGTCCAGGTCGCCTAGCGGAATCCTGGCGTCGGGGAGCAACGGCTCGAAGCCCTTGCGGAACTCGCTCGCCCCGTTCACCGACAGTGATCCTGTGGTGAGGCCGTGGAAGGCGTGGTCGCAATAAAGGATGCGCTTACGGCGAGTGGCGAAGCGCGCGAACTTCAGTGACGCCTCGACTGCCTCCGTGCCGCTGTTGCCGAAGTAGACGCGGTCCAGATGTGGGGTCCTGGCAAGCAGCTTCTCAGCGAGCAAGCCGGCCAGGGGCGGGGCGTCGAACTGCGTGAGATCGGCGAGGCCCAGGTCGATCACGTCGTGGATCGCCTGCCGCACCACGGGGTGGTGCCGGCCGAGCGCGAAGACGCCGAAGCCGGCAAGCATGTCGAGGTACTCGTTGCCCGCGTTGTCGTACAGGTACGCACCCTCAGCACGGGTGTAGATCTTGTCGAACCCGATCGCGTGCAGCATCCGCGAGAGCTGCGGGTTGACGTAACGCGACTGCAGGTCATACCGTTCGTCGCCGCGCTGCTGGATCAGCGCCGCAAGGTCAAAGGACGCCACGGAACCTCCTGCTCCTCGCGCGACCGCGTGTCGCACCCCGTTTCTCGGCCGTCATGCGACTCTGCGATGCTCGCGTCACGCGCGAAGATTAGCTGATCGGTGTCTGGTAATAGTGTTGCGCTGTAAGCGCTTGTTGTGGCGTCCTGTCGGGACGATATCTGCAGTGAGGAGCGGACGATGACGGCGGACCTGTCGCAGGCCGCCATCCTCGAGCGCCTGGCCGCCGCCTCCGCCGCACAGGCGGGCAGCGAGAACTTCCCGGTGGCGCTGCGCATCCTGCCCCGCGATCCGCGCGACAAGCTCATGCGTGCGTACTCGTTCGCCCGGTTCGTCGACGATGTCGGCGACGAGGCGCCGGGTAACCGGCTCGCGCTGCTCGACGCCGTCGACAAGGACGTGCGCGCCCTACCGTCGGGTACGGCGACGTTGCCGGTGGTGCAGGCGCTGCGTGTGTTGGTGGACGTCGGGACGCCGCTCGAACCGTTCCTCGACCTGATCGAGGCCAACCGCATGGACCAGCGGGTGAAGCGCTACGAGCACGTCTCCGATCTGCTGCACTACTGCGACTACTCCGCCGCGCCGGTCGGGCGCATTGTGCTGCACATCGCGGGCGCGGCCACCGAGCGCAACATCGCCGACTCCGACTCCGTGTGCAACGCGCTTCAGGTGCTCGAGCACTGCCAGGACGTCGGGGAAGACGCTCGCGCCGACCGGGTCTACCTGCCCGGTGTAGATATCGATGACGCACTGGCCGCATCGACAAGTGACGCGGTACGCGATGCCGTGGCCACGCACGTGGCGCTGGCTTGCGGCATGCTCCAGTCCGGGCGTGCCCTGGTGCGGCGGCTTTCCGGCTGGCCGCGCCTTGCGGTAGCCGGCTTCGTCGGCGGCGGGCTGGCCACCGCTGCGGCGCTGCGCCGGGCCGACTACGACGTACTGGCCCGTACGGTTCGACCGTCCAAGGGACGTACCGCTCGCGAGGCGGCCCGGCTCTGGCTCGGTCGCGGATGAGCACTGTCGACGAGGCGTACGACATCTGCGAGCGGATCACCCGTGAGCAGGCACGCAACTTTTCCTGGGGTATTCGCTTGCTGCCGCCGACGAAGCGGCGCGCCCTGTCGGCGGTGTACGCGGTGGCCCGGCGCGTCGACGACATCGGCGACGGTGATCTGCCCGCGGAGGAGAAGCTGCGCCAGCTCGCAGCAGCTCGCACCGGAGCAACCGACCCCGACGCCCACTCCGCCGACCCGGTCTACCTCGCCTTGTCCGACGCGGCGCGGCGACTGCCCATCCCGCTCGACGCGTTCGGCGAACTCGTCGACGGCTGCGAGATGGACGTCACCGGCCGGACGTACGACGAGCTGGACCAGCTCGTGGAGTACTGCCGCTGCGTGGCCGGCTCGATCGGCCGGCTCTCGCTGGGCGTGTTCGACCCGCCACGGGCCGAGCCCGCGCTGGCCGACGCCCTGGGCGTGGCGCTGCAGCTGACGAACATCCTGCGCGACATCCGCGAGGACCTCGGCA
>JBPYES010000043.1:0-14562 GCA_051984825.1 Jatrophihabitantaceae bacterium | reverse complement strand
CGCAAGATCCCACCAGAGGATCCCAGTACCACTACTGAACCCAATACCGGGGACCAAGACTTAGTTCTTGACGTAGAGAAACGTTCGGACCTCCGCGCCGGCCACTCAGCCCGAATCATCGCCGATCTTCAGCAACGCCGACGCCGGCATACCGGCGCCGAGCGCGCCGATCAGGAGCCAGCGTGACCGCGACACGGTGGGTCCGCCGCTGGATGGATGAGAACGGCTTCGCCGCGTCATGCCGCTGCGGCTGGCGCACCCACCGCGCCACCCGCGCGCTCCGCGACCAAGACGCTGACGCGCACGAATGCCAGCACGTCTGGACCGACCCGAAGCAGCAACGACAGGAGCGAACCGCATGACCCAGATGACACCGACCAGCATCCCCGCGGCCCCATCAACCGCGGCCGGCCGATCGCTGCGCGCCCTATGCAGCCACTACACCAAAGACGCGCGGGCCGTCGTGGAAGCGCTCATCCAGGAGGGCGCCGACACGCTGCTGATCCGCGAACCACGCGCAACCCAGATCGCCGAACTGTGGCAGGCCGACCGGGACCGGCAGACCGAGCTGGAGCGGCAACGCCAGGCGGACGCGCTCGCCGAGCGCGAGCGGCGCCGGCTGTTCGACCAGGGCATCGCGTTACGCGACCTCATCAAAGCCCGGGCACTCGACCTGTCGATGACCAACAACATGATCGACCACGAATCGGAAGTGACCCGCCTCGCGAAACTCGAAGCGAGGCTGGAACTCGAGCTCGAGGAACACCGCGACGCATGCGAAGGGTGGGCGACCTGGAAAGAAGACCACCCGGAGATGGCAGCCGCGGTCGAAACCCACCTGGCAGCCGGCAACCCCACAGCCACAGCGCCCGGGCTCGCCAGCGTCGAATCACTCCCCGACTATGAGAAGCCCACCTTCGGGACGTTCACATGAGCGGCGAGCGGAAGTACGAACCCGGCTGGCGCATCGTCTACGGCAAGCCGCAATGGCTGAGCGGGATGGAATGCGCGCTCTATGACGGGACCATGAGCGGGTCGACCGCGCTCGCAGCCGCGCACCACGTCGGAATGAAGAAAGAGATGACGGCCCGACGCGAGACCGAAGCCGTCACCCGGCGACTCGAAACCGAAGAACGCACCGAAGAAGCGAACTGGCGCGACCGGAAAGCCGCCGAGCTGGCCGCCCTCGCAGCCGAGAACGAAGCCGCATTCCAAGCGTGGCGCGTGGCGCGCGCGCAACCGAAACCACCGCCACGCCCCGAACCCCGAGATGTCCGGTTCGACTTCCTCTGAAGGAGATCACTCATGGCCAAACTCCAACCCGGCCACGTCGAAGTGCCCCGGCCATACGCGGACACCCGCGGCCCCGGAACCGGCATCACCGATCCAGTGACAACCGATGCCGATCTGATGCAGGGATACGACCCCCTTGCCGAACTGCAGGCCGCGCAGCACGCGGCACGGCAAGGACCAACCACATGAGAGCTCGGCCGGGTGGCGTCAACACTCTCCCAAATCCTCAGTGAAGGACCGTCATGACGTTCCTGCTTCGGCCGGGGCTGAGCGGTACCTGCGCCACTCGGCCGGTTTTTTTCTAGCCACCCTTCATGACCCCGCAGTCAAGCTCCCACACACACGACAGAGTGAGCATCCGATGCGCGCTCTGGGTGCTGAGCCGTGCCACCTGGCCAACAGCAACATAAAGAGGCGACGACTCGACGTATGCGGATGACCGCTTCTTGCGTCCGCGCCCAATAAGGTAGCCGGCATGACTTCCGCCCGTCGTGCCATAGCTCGGCTTGCATACGCACGAATCGTGCCGCCACGGCAGCGTGACTTGTACGAGACGGTTGAGCAGCAGCTGCTAGGCGCCCTCGTTCCCGGAACCGCGGTCCAGCGCTACAGCCGTATGTGGCACTTAGGCCAGGTCCGCCTGGAAGACGGAATTGTGTTTGGACACCTGGGTTATGAGAGTGCCTCGGGCGCCGATATATGGGATGAGGCCGCGCTGGACTTTCAAGAAGTTCAGGTACCGGCAGGCGTGGCTGCTCCGTTTGGAATCCGACTAGCTGATCTTCTCCTGGTCTTTCAGATCAGGACGCCCGACATCCGTGTTACCTCCTTCATCGGCGCGCTCCAAGCGATTCTCCGAGAGGCAACGCTCAACGAAGATTGGCATATTGAGACGGCACGCCAGAGGGTGCCCTTCGAGACCTGGCGAGCATCGGTCGAACGCGTCACGCGCCTTCGGTTCAGTCTTGAGCCCCCGAATCCAAACTACGAGGGCCGGCCTGACATCGAGCGACTCATCGAGGGCGCCAAGGTGGCTGCCGCCACTGTCGAACTCCGCGCCCCGGACGGGAGCGTAGACACCGACGCCGATATTGTCAGACAGCTCCTGGACCATGTGGAGCGGGGCTACGGAGATGCCCTCGCGGTCGGCGAGCGTGAGGTCGACGGTCAAACCGAGACGACCGTGTACAACACGAAGTTGGGCGGTGAGTCAGAGCTAGTAGAACGGCCCGCAGATCCCGCGACCGGCGAGGTCACGAGCGAGGTCCTAAGAAGAGAGTTGACCGATGGGTGAGCTGACGCGCAGCCTGGGTAACGTGCCTGACAAGGCGCCCGTCCCTCGGGGATCTGCCAACAAGCGGCCGTTCCGTTACAGCCGGGTTGGGAGCGTCGTCGCGTCCCGAGACTTCGAGGTCGCCGTTCCGGTGGGCATCGGTTTCGGAGCGTTCGCGGCGTACAGCCGCTCTGTCGCTGCGGATGCGACGCCGATCCTTCTAGGGCTTGCTGCTGGTCTCCTGGCGTTGATGGCGGTCGTCATCGCGGCCCACACACTTGTAGTAACGCTAATGAGTCCTGAGTACCTAGAAGTGGTAAAGCGTGCTCCTGGTGGTGTCAAAGGACTGTCACGCCCGTACATCATCATCGGTTGGGTCTGCGCCCTTGGGACGCTGGTGTCCGCGGCGGTCGCCTTCGCGTGGCCTGCGTTCCCGCAAGGTCCCACCTTCTGGCCACGCCTCGCACGCTGGGTCGCGGTAGCTGTGCCGGCGGTGTGCTTCGTCTGGGGGCTGCTTGGTTCGGCGCAGCTCATCGGGCTCAATGCGTTCCACCTTGAGCAGCGCGTTTCCCTTGCCACCGTGATACGCGACCTTCGCCAGAGGTCGACAACCCGATCCGCATAGAGTTCGCTAAGCCCAACCATCGTGGTGTCGGGCGTGAGCCATGGGCGGAGCCCTGCTCCCTATCCCACGCCCCGCCAGGCATCGGCCGGTAGTTGTGGCTCGCTGCCGTCGAGCACGCCCAGGTAGTAGCCGCGCCAGTGCGCGCCTGGACGGTCGACGGGCGCTGGCCATTCGGCCGGCTCGCCGCCGAGCTTCATCCGGCGTACCTCGAGGTAGTCAACCGGCTGCAACGGCTGCTCGACTTCCCGGCCGAGCACCCACGCCGCGCACGACACAGGGACGGGATGGCCACCGTCCGGCGGTGCCGTCTGCACGCCCCAGACGACCAGGGCCCACCATTCGCCGCCAAGGTCCCGGCCCCACAGGTCGAGCTCGCCGGTCCAAGGCGGAACCGTCAGCTTCACCCTCGGACGAGCCATGCACAAACGATAGAACAATCGTTCGAAGGCAGCGACCTCTGCGCCGGCCCTCTACACGCTCGGATCGCGTTCGCGTAGCAGGCGAGTGATCTCCGTGTCGATCTCACGCCGAATGTCCTCCCGTGCAAGCGCGAGCCCTGAGTTGAGCTGTATGCCCTCGGGTTGCCTATCGCGCTCGCGAAGCTTGTTGATGTACTGCTGGGCCTCGGGTGTGGTTTCCATTCCGATCGCGGCGCGGAGCGTCGGAAGCCGCTTATCGCCCAAGAGACGCAGCCGCAACAACAAACCCTGACGGACGCCACCGCCAGGGACATTCACATCGCCTTCCGCCTCTTGTGCCAACTCCTTGAGCAGCCCGAGTTCCCAGTCGATGCGACGCTCTCGCACGAGGTCGGCTGCCGATCTTTCTGCTTGCTTCTTGGCCTGGCGGATTGTCCATGCCGCGAACACTGCTGCGGCCGCGGTCGCCACCGCGGTAGCCCAGTCGCGGAAGTCGATCCAGTGATGCGAGTGCCAGACATCAGCGAGGTACACGCGGTCGAACGGTAGAGCATCGAAACGCCCCGCCACCCGAAGATGGCGGGGCGCGTTTCACGGCACGCGGAGTACGTCTGTCAGGCGTCGCCGTTCCCGGTCGGGCCGATGTACACGACCTCGCCCGTCTCCGGATCGATGCGGTACAGGTCAGGCCGCTTCAGCGCCAGCGCGCGGCGCAGCCGTGCTATCGCGTTGGCCATTTCCTCGTCGCCGAGTAGCAGCAGCTCCTCGGCGGGTGCGGCTAACCGCGGCCAGCGGTTCTGCCCACCGCCCGGATAGCGGATGCAATCGCCGCGTCGCACGCCGCGGACCCCGTCGCCGTTGCCCCGCCTCATCGCTCATCACCCCACGACAAGCCCGGAGGCAGGCCGCTGCCGGCATGACGTGGCTGCCGTTCGACACGGCGAGCACGGCGCGGCGCCAGCGTCAGGATCGCGTGCGTCAACGCGATAAGCGCCGCGGTGCTCTGCATCTGGTCCGTGACGCTGGACTCGGCTGCAGCGACCAACCGTTCAGCCGCGCCGTAGTGCTGCGCTGGACTAAGTGGTGCACTTGACATGGGCCCGCTCCAATCGGGTCTAGGCCCGGTCGCCGAGTTCCCAGCTCGCGACCGGGCTGCTTGCACCAGCCTCGCCAGTGCAAGATATTTCGCGTCACAGCGCTAACGCGACGGGAGCGGAATCCTTGGATGCATCGGACTCACCTACAGCGCATAGTCCCGCAGAGTGCGCGACTACCTCGACTGACCCCGACCCGGGATGACACAGGCCCGGCCCGCGGCGCCGGCATTCGCTGCGGCGATAGGTGCGGTCGCCGGTGCCTGCCTTTCGGGACATCGGGGCCGCGGCGCCGCGCTCACGGGCGCGGCCGTCGGCGCGGCGGCCCTGGCGACGTCTGAAGCGGTTGCCCGAGCACGGCAAAGGCCGGGCGAGATTCCCGCGCTGTGGCAGCGCATTCTCATGAGCGGGGCTCTTGTCGCACCGTTGGGCTGGGCAGCCGGGCGATCGCGCCGCGCCGGGCCTGTGGCGGTCGGCACGGCCACGGGCGGACTTGCCGGGCTGCTAGGTATCCGGCCACAGAAGGTGCTGTTCGGGCCGCTGTTCGGCGCGGCCGCCGGCGCCGCGTTCGCGCGCCGCGGCCGGCCGGTTGCGGCGCCGATCGTGGCTAGCACGACCATGGTTGCCTACCGCATCGCGTCGTCGCTCGTGTTCCGCGACCCGCAGGTGACGTTGCTCGCCGAGCGGGTGTCCGCCGACGAGCTGCCGTTCGTGGTGCCCAGGGAGGCTCGCTCCCGCTATGTGGGCACCGGCTACGTCCAGGATCTAGCCGAGACGCTCGGCGGTACCTATGTGGGCGACGCACCGGACGTCGGCATTGTGGCGTCGCTGTCCGAGCTGTCCGGGCCCGAGTTCGACCCGGCGACGGTCGACCCACTGGTGCGCGAGTTCTACGAGCACACGACGCGCTTCCGCCTCGACATCGTGCCCGAGTTGCGGCTGTGGGTCCGGCCTGGTTACCTGCTCTACCGCAGCGTCGTCGCGCGCCCGCTAGGCCAGGCCAACGTGCCGATGAACCAGCGCGACACCGCGCGCGGCGTTCGCAGCCGCATCGACACGATCAGCCTGCCTGGCGACGACGTCATCAGCGTGCGCGGCTGGATACGCTCCTACGCCGACACCGACGAGCCGATCTACGTCGGGATCTACACCACCTACCGGCACGATGGCCGCGGGTACGTCAGCGTCGGATTCCCCGTCCCGCAAGGTAGTTTCACCGCGACGCTCGCACCCCGCCCCCGGGATGGCGGCGGGCTGGTGCTGACCAGCCGCAGCGACCTCGACCATCCGGGCCATTACCTGACTTACATCGATCCCGCGACCGGCGAGCTGACTGCGCTGGCGGTGCACGGCTTCGCCGAGCAGCTCGACGTCTACGTGGAGCATGGGCAGCTGCGCGCTGAGCATGCCTTCTCGGTCTTCGGCCTGCCGTTTCTTGTCCTGCACTACCGCATGTACCGCAAGCCCTGAAATACGCGCGCTCTCGCCGGGCGCACTGTGAACAGGCTGCGAATTCGTACGAGATCGACACCCACACCTGTCGCCGGAGCACCTAGCCTGGAGGTATGGGAAACATCGGCAAGGAACGTCGCCGCATCGAGGTGCTGCCACTGCCGGAGCCGCAGGAGCGCCCAGAACCGCAGCCGCCGGCCCGACCGGCCGAGCCAGCCAGGGAACCCGCACCGGCGAAGTAACCCGTGGACGCCTACGCGGGCTTTGAGCCACAGGTCGGCGAAATTCGGGCCGTGCGCACGTTCCGTGTAGGCCCGGGTGGCGCCCTCTACCCGCTGTTCAGCAACACGCAGTGGGGCGACGGGGCTAACAGCGCGCGCTGTCGTGCGGTCCGCCTCGCCGCAGCAAGTGGGCCGCCACACCCGGCGCCGGACCCGGATTGCACCTGCGGTTTCTACGCGTACGCGTCCGACTCGGCCGCCGGGGAGTACCCCAACGCGCGGCACGTCCTCGCGGTGGTGGCCTGCTGGGGCCGGGTGATCGCGGGCACTCGCGGCGTGCGCGCCGAACACGCCCGCGTCGAGGCGATCTGGATGTCGCCGACCGTCCCGCCCGAACTCGTCGCCATGGTGCGCGAGCGTTACCCGTCGGTATCGGTTTACACAGACCGGGCGGCGATGCTGGCCGAGCACCCGCCGACCGCGTTGGACTGCTATGAGGAGCCGGCCCAGGCCGAGGCGGCATGGCGCCGGTTCGGGCGGTGGCTTGCGATCGTGGGTGCCGTCATCATCGGAGCGCTGCCGGCTCACTGGCTGGGCAGCAACCGGGACGCCCGCATCATCTGGGGGGCCGTGCTGGCGTTCTTCGTGGTCGCCGCAGTGCTGTCCCGGCGCAAGCAGGCTGACCTGGCTGCCCGGCGTCGCGGCCTCGTGGCGTTCGCCGTCGCGTTGTGGTTGCTGGCCCCGTTCGCCGGAGCCGTCGGGGTGCTCCTGCTGCGCTTGCCGCTCATCCAAATCGCGGCGCTGCTATTCGTGCAGCGGGTGCTGCTTGCCCGCGCGGCGAGCACGTTCCCTGCAGAAGTCGGCTGATCTACGCGAAGCTGCGAATCAGCGCTCGTCGAACGCGGCTGTTGCTGGAGTGTCGCCGAGACGCCGGGTCTCGTCATAGATCGAGACCGCGACCTCGCGCAATCTCGACTCGTGCTCGCGCGCGTGGTGTGCGCAGAAGAGCAGATCCGCCCCCGATAGCAGCGTGACGCGGACGTAGGCCTGGGCGCCGCAACGGTCGCACCGATCGCTGGCGGTCAGTGGACTCACGGTCGGTGTGGTCATGCGGCACCTTCTCTCACCTATCGGCATACCCGCTCGGGGTTGGTTTCACTCAGCTACTACAGCTAACCAGCTGGCACGGGAGTCCATGCCCGAATATGGCATCCCGCTAAGGGTTGTTTCGCGGTCGGCGAACGAGCGCGTGGCGCGTGTCCCCGAAACGGGGCCTTCGCCGAGCTGGGCGGCTAGCTTGCCGCCGCAGTGACATGCCCCACGTTCGGCCGCTGCCGCCGGCGGGCACCGAAAACCGGCCCGCGGAGCACAATGCCCGGTGAACGGAGGTGTCCACGCGCGATGACACGCGGCACGCTGCGGGTGTACCTGGGCGCCGCGCCGGGGGTCGGGAAGACGTTCGCGATGCTCGACGAGGCGAATCGGCGCCTGGGCCGGGGCACCGACGTGGTCATCGGCTATGTGGAGACGCACGGCCGGCAGAAGACGGCCGATCGCATCGCCGGGTTGCCGACCGTCCCGCGCAAGAAGGTCATTTACCGAGGCGCGGTGTTCGAGGAGATGGATCTCGCGGCGGTCCTTGCCCGCCACCCCCAGGTGGCGGTTGTCGACGAGCTTGCGCACACCAACGTTCCCGGGTCCGGACCGCACGAAAAGCGGTGGCAGGACGTCGAGACGTTGCTCGAGGCCGGCATCACGGTCCTGAGCACGGTGAACGTCCAGCACCTTGAATCCCTCAACGATGTCGTCGAGGAGATCACCGGGGTTCCGCAGCGGGAGACGGTGCCGGACGCGGTGGTCCGTGCAGCCGAGCAGATCCAGCTTGTCGACAGCACACCGGAGGAGCTGCGTCGCCGCATGGCGCACGGCAACATCTACCCACCCGAGAAGATCGACGCCGCGCTCGGGAACTACTTCCGCCCGGGCAATCTCACTGCGCTCCGCGAGCTCGCCCTGCTCTGGCTGGCCGACCGGGTCGAGGAGGGCCTGCAGCGCTACCGCGAGCAACACGGCATCACCGGCACCTGGGAGACCCGTGAGCGGGTCGTCGTCGGCCTCACCGGCGGCCCCGAGGGCGAAACGCTGATCCGGCGAGCATCCCGCATCGCGGCTCGGGCGGTCGGCGGCGAGCTGCTCGCTGTCCACGTCAGCCGCAGCGACGGGCTCACGGAGCCGGGGGTGGCCGCGCTCGGGGCCCAGCGGCTGCTGGTCGAGTCGCTCGGCGGCAGCTATCACTCCGTGGTCGGCGACGATGTAGCCACGGCGATGCTGGACTTCGCGCGCAGCGTCGATGCCACCCAGATCGTGCTCGGGGCCTCACGCCGCCGGCCGTGGGTGGCGGCACTGACGGGTCCCGGAACCGGCGCGACCGTCACCCGCATGTCGGGGTCGATCGACGTGCACCTGGTCACGCACGAGCACGTCGGACGAGGACGTGCCCTGCCGTCACTCGCGGGCGGTCTCACCGCACGGCGCCGCGTCGCCGGCCTGGTAACCGCTGCGATCATGCTTACGGTGCTCACCGTTGTGTGCGCGGCGCTACGCAACCACCTGTCGCTGGCGACGGAAGGCTCGTTGTACCTGCTCGCAGTGATCATTACGAGCCTGGTCGGCGGCTTTTACCCCGCCCTGGCAGCCGCCGTGGCCGGGAGCCTGTTGCTCAACTACTACTTCGTGCCGCCGGTGCACACGTTCACGATCGCCCAGCCCGCGAACATCGTCGCCGTCGTGATCTTCTTGCTCACCGCCGTCCTCGTGTCGCAGGTCGTCGACCTCGCCGCGAGGCGGTCGGTGCAGGCGGCCCGCGCCACCGCAGAAGCCGAGACGCTCTCGACGTTCGCGGGCAGCCTGCTGCGCGGTGAGCAAGGCCTGCCAGCGCTGCTGGAACGGGTACGCGAGACATTCGCAATGCGAAGCGTGAGCCTCGTCCAGCGCCGCACCGATGCGCCAGCGAGCGGTGGACCGGGCGGACAGTGGGACATCCTGGCCACGGTCGGGCCCGACCCGCCGCGCAGTCCACCCGACGGCGACGCCGTTGCTCCCATCGACGACGACCACACCCTGGTGCTGTGCGGGCGCACCCTGCCGGCCGAGGATCAGCGAGTGCTGAGTGCCTTCGCCGCTCAGGTCGGCGTCGCCTATCGGCAGGGGCAGCTCGCGCAGGCCGCCGCTGCTGTAGAGCCGCTTGCCGAGTCCGAGCGGCAACGCACCGCCCTGCTCAACGCAGTGAGCCACGACCTGCGCTCCCCGATCGCGACGGCTAAGGCGGCCGTGACGAGCCTGCACGCCCCGGATGTCGATTGGGACCCCGAGGCCCGGCGCGAGCTCGTTGACACCGCAGACGCTGCGCTAGATCGGCTCACCGACCTTGTGACCAATCTGCTCGACCTGTCCCGGCTGGAGGCTGGGGCGCTACCGGTGCTCACCCAACCGGTCGGGCTCGACGACGTCGTGGCGCAGGCAGTCCGCCATACGGACGGCAAGGTCGACGTCGACGTTCCGGCTGACCTGCCCGAGGTGCTAGCGGACCCGGGGTTGCTCGAACGTGTCATCGCGAACCTGCTCCAGAACGCGCAGCGCTACTCCCCCGACGGCCAGCCGGTACGCATTGCGGGCAGCGTGCACGATGATCGCGTCGAGCTGCGCGTCATCGACCGGGGGCCGGGCATCCCGTCCAATTCCGTACCCGGGATCTTCGAGCCGTTCCAGCGCTCCGGCGACACCTCCGACGACGGTGCGGGTGTCGGGCTGGGACTAGCGATCGCCCGCGGGTTCACCACCGCCATGGGCGGCTCGATCGCCGCCGAGGAGACGCCCGGGGGCGGCGCGACGCTGGTCGTCACCCTGAAGGCGGCGATGAGCGCGCCCGCGAAGAGCGAGCTCGCCCGGTGAGCGAGCCGTCGTGACGCACGTTCTGGTCGTCGACGATGAGCGTGGCCTGCTGCGTGCGCTGGCGATGAATCTGGTCGCGCGCGGCTACACGGTTACCGAGGCGGACAGCGGCACCAAGGCGCTCACGGCCGCCGCGAGCGGCGACGTGGACGTCGTCGTCCTCGACCTGGGACTGCCCGACATCAGCGGGCTGGACGTGATCCGCGCCGTCCGCGGCTATGCCTCAACGCCGATCATCGTCCTGTCGGCACGCACCGGCAGCGGTGACAAGGTGCAGGCCCTGGACCTAGGCGCCGACGACTACGTCACAAAGCCGTTCAGCATGGAGGAGCTCCTCGCCCGGATCCGCGCGGCCACCCGCCGGGCATCCGGCGCCGACGCGGCCGCGACCGTCACGATCGGCGAGGTGACGGTCGACCTCGCAGCGAAGACCGCCACCGGCCCGGACGGCCAGCGAATACACCTGACGCCTACCGAGTGGCACCTGCTCGAGCAGCTGCTTCGCAGGCCCGGCAAGCTGGTCACCCGCCGGGCACTGCTCACCGAGCTGCGTGGCGCGCCCGAGCACACCGATCCGAGTTACCTGCGCATCTACATGGCCCAGCTGCGCCGCAAGCTCGAACCGGAGCCCGACCGGCCGCGGTATCTCATCACCGAGCCCGGCATGGGGTACCGCTTCCAGCCTTAGGGGCCTCCCGGCGCGGTGTCCGGCCGTGGCCGGCGTTCCCGGTGCGGGCGGTTCAGCGTCCGCGACGTGCCGATGAGGTACACGCCGAGGATCACCGCTGCGCCGCTGGCAGCCTCGACGGCAAGACGGCCCGGCGTGACATCGACCCTGTCCGCCAACAGGCTCACCCCCAAGGCGATGCCCACCAGCGGCTCGGCCGCGGTGAGCGGCGGCAACGAATGCGAGAGCGAACCGAGCTTGAACGCGCTTTGCGACAGCAGCAAGCCGGTCACGGCAGCGGCGACAACGAGGTATACCCACGGACCGGTGAGAACCCGGGCGATGCCGTTGTGGTCGATCCGCAGCAGCGATTGCCGGGTCGCCGCGTCCTGCAGTCCGTACAGCAGGCCGGCGCCCGCAGAGAGCAGCACCGCCTTCGCAATGAACTGCTGCTTCTTCGCCACGACAATGAGGATCACCACGGCGGCCGCCACCAGCGCCAGGGCGACGATCGACCAGCCGCCGCTCGGGTCCGGGTCGTCCGAACTACGCGGATTACCCACGACCAGAAACGCTGCGAGCGCCAGGCTGAGCAGCACCGCGCCGCCGACTTCGTGCCAGCGCACCCGGCGGTCGGACAGCACCGACGCGATCACGAACGCGAACAGCAGGTTGGCCGAGAGCAGCGGCTCGACCAGGGCCACGGACGCCAGTTGCAGGGCCAGCCCGCCCAGCAACTGGCCCAAAACCATGGCGCCGACCCCCCAGAGCCACATCGGCTTGTGCAGCAGGTCCACCAGCAGTCGCCAGTGCAGCACCTCCTCGAGCGGCGTCAAGGACGCCGCGCGTTGCTGCAGCACGTAGCCGACGCCGAGGCACAGGGCCGCGGCTAGCCCGACCACGTAGACCACGGCGCACCCTCAAGCGGGGTGTGGATAGGCAGCCGCGTCGTCGGAGTGCGCCGCCGCTCGGCGGGGGGCATCTTCGCGCGACTCGAGAAGCGGCGAGTGCGCCAAGACCAGCACGCTCGCCAGCATTGCTACCGCACCGAAGGCGGCAATCAGCAGGTAGACGCCGCCGCGCACCTGCTCATCGAAGACCAGCACCCCCCACAGCGTGGACACCAACGGGTCCATGAGCGTGATGCCCGGCTGCGCCGCCACGAGCCGGCCGGCGTGGAGCGCGGCCTGAACCAGGATGATCCCCAGAATGCCGAAGCTGATCGCCGCGTACGTCTGCCACGTGGACACCAGCCCGAACAGTCCGCGGCTGGACAGCTGTGCGACCGACTCTTTCACCAAGCTGGCGGTAAGCCCGAAGCTGACGCCGGCGGCGGCGCCGAGAAGGGCGCTGCGCAGCGGACCGCGGAAGAACCGGCTGAACAGGCACAGCAGGCCCAGCGTGCCCGCAGTCCCGCCGCCGGCCAGGACGTAGTCGACGTGACTGACGCTCGTCGGCTTGCCCGGTGTGGGTGACAGCGCGGCGAGCACCACGATCACCCCGCCGGTCATCGTGATGGTGCTCGCCCATTCGAGCCGGCCCAGCCCGGAACCGAACACCCACGATGCGAACAGCAGTGAAAGCGGCAGCTCAAGGGCGATGATCGGCTCGACGGCGGACAGCTCGCCGAGGTTGAGTGCTGTGGCGTGCAGCACGAACGCTGCGACCATCGCCAAGATCCCGGCGATCCACACCGGCTTTCGCACGAGCTGTCCGAGCACCCCGCGCCCGAACTCCTGGTCCTGCTCTTCCAGCGCGGCCTTGCGCTGCAAGACCGCCGCCGCGGCGTTACCGGTTGCGGCCAATGCGGCGAGGAGCAGGCTTGCAACAGGCACAGGGACAAGGTAACCCGAGACTGCCGTCGCCTATGAGACGCCTCACCTCGCATAAGCCGCCAGCCCCCGGCAGGGTCCCGGTGGCACTCGACGCGCTCGCCTTGTGGCGATACCGAGCCCGGAAATCCCGGCCTGTGGCGACACGCCCGGCAAGGCCCGAACCGGAATGCGAGCCGAACTCAGGGTGTCGGCACACTCTTCACTCGTGGAACTCGGCACCCGGGTGCGCTGGCTGGCCCGCCGCACCCTGTCCAAGGCCTGGGAGGACCGGGTCCTGGGCCTGTCAGCCGAGGCCGCGTTCTGGCAGCTGCTCAGCCTGCCTTCCCTTGCGCTGGCGGGCGTAGCCATCCTCGGCTACGTCTCCCGGTGGTTCGGCCCGAGCACCGTCAACCGCACGGAGACGAAGCTTGACGCGACATTCAGCCGCGCGTTCAGTTCGGACGTTGTCAATCAGGTCGTCGCCCCCACGCTTCACGAGGTACTGCACGGGCACCGCATCGACGTGATCAGCATCGGCTTCATCCTGGCCTTGTGGGCCGGGTCGTCAGCCACGTCCACATTCGTCAACACCATCACGATCGCGTACGGCATGCGGGACCTACGCGGCGCGGTGCACAGCAGGCTGCTGGCATTGTGGCTGTTCCTCGGCGCGATGCTGCTCGGCGTCGTGCTGCTGCCGCTGCTGGTGCTCGGGCCGAGCATGCTGCCCAAGGTGTTTCCGAAGGGCGTCCGATCGACGGCCGGCACCGTCATCCACGCCTCGTACTACCCGGTCGTGATCGTGCTGCTGCTGCTCGGGCTGATCACCTTGTATCACGTCGCCCCGCCGCGCCGGCTGCCCTGGCGGCGCGGCGTGCCCGGAGCGCTGCTCGCGATGCTCGTGTTCCTCGCCGGCTCCGCCGGCTTGCGCAGCTACATCACGTTCCTGCTTGAGCACAACCACGCCTACGGCACGCTTGCGGCGCCAATCGCAGCCTTGCTGTACTTCTACCTATTGGGGCTCGGAGTGCTCCTGGGGGCAGAACTCAACGCCGCGATCGAGGGGCTGTCGCCGACGCCGATGCGCCCGCCGCGATCACTCGGTCCGCGGAACTGGCAGCGCCTGGACGAGTTCGACGATCACTCCGACGAGCCGCCGTCGGGCGGCAGCGACTCATAGATCTCCTTGCACCGTGGGCACACCGGCGAACCTGGCTTCGGCACGCGGGTCACCGGAAACACCTCGCCACACAGCGCCTGCACCATCGTCCCCATTACGGCACTCTCAGCGATCTTCGCCTTGCGCACGTAATGGAACAACTCGCTGCCGGTGTCGGCGTCGGACGTGCGCGGCTGCTCCAGGGTCTGCGTCGTGGTCACGGGATTCGATTCTGCCATCGCAGCTCACCCCTCGATCGTGCGTCGGTCAGGCCCCGGCGGCAGCGCCCGTTCGTCCGGAACCCCGATGTGGCGGCGCATCATGCCGCGCGCCTTCTTCGGCGGACGGTCGTTGGCGATGATCACCGCGCACCATGGCAGCACCGTTCCGCCGATGACCAGGGCGATCGCGAGGAGCCACGAGAACTGGTACGTCACGGCGGCTGCGATCACGCACAGCGCCCGCGCGGCCATCATGAGGGCGTACCGCTTGCGCCGGCGGTCGAACTCGTCGTCGCGACTCTCCGGAGCGTCCGTTATCAGGGCCGGGTGCTCGTCACGCGGATGGCGCACCCACCCATCGTTCCACCATCCG
>JBPYES010000042.1:0-8322 GCA_051984825.1 Jatrophihabitantaceae bacterium | reverse complement strand
TCGACCCGGTTGACCTGGCCCATCCCGATGCCGACGGTGGCCCGGTCATGTGCGAGCAGGATCGCGTTCGACTTGACGGCGCGCACTGCCCGCCACGCGAACGCCAGATCGGCCAGCGTCGCGTCGTGGACGGGTGCGCCGGCCGCCAGCGTCCACGACGAGGGATCGTCGCCCGGCGCGTCGATACGGTCGACCGTCTGCACCAGGATGCCGCCGGAAATGCGCCGGAATTCCGCGTCGGCACTGTCGATGGGCGCGGCCACGAGCACCCGCAGGTTCTTGCGTCGAGCGAGCACGTCCAGGGCGGCGTCGTCGTAGGCCGGCGCGACGATGACCTCGGTGAAGATGTCGGCCACTTGCTCGGCCATCTCGAGGCTGACCGCGACGTTCGTCGCGATAACGCCGCCATAGGCGCTGACCGGGTCACACGCGTGTGCCTTCCGGTGCGCTTCTGCGACATCGGTGCCCACGGCGATACCGCACGGGTTGGCGTGCTTGATGATCGCCACACACACGTCAGCGAAGTCGAGGGCGGCACGCCGCGCGGCGTCGGCGTCGACGTAGTTGTTGTAGCTCATTTCCTTGCCGCCCAGCTGTTCCGCCTGCGCAATGCCGCTGCCGTCAGGGCTTACGTAAAGCGCGGCCCGCTGGTGTGGGTTCTCGCCATAACGCAGGACGGCTGCACGTTCCCAGGACGCCCCGACCCAGGGCGGCAAGCCCTCCGCGTCGGCCACAACGACGTTGCCGAGGTAGCTGGCCACGGCGATGTCATACGTCGCGGTATGGCTGAACGCCGCCGCTGCCAGCCGTTGCCGCTCCGCGAGCTCGAAGCCACCGCGCCGGACGGCGTCCAGTACGGCTGTATACATTGCGGGATCAGTGACGACCGCGACGGAGCCATGGTTCTTGGCGCTCGCGCGAACCATCGCCGGGCCGCCGATGTCGATTTGCTCGATCGCCTCGGGAGATGTGGCGCCGGCGCTGACCGTGTCGGCGAACGGATACAGGTTCGACACGACGAGCTGGAACGTCCGGATGCCCAGACTGTCCACTGTGGACAGATGCTCGGGATCGGCCTGATCGGCAAGCAGCCCAGCATGAATGTGCGGGTGCAGCGTCTTGACGCGCCCGCCCAGGATCTCGGGGAAGCCGGTGACATCCTCGACCGGGATGACGGGCACCCCGAGGTCGCGAATGTAGGCAGCCGTCGAGCCGGTCGACACGATGTCGACGCCGGCCTCGTGCAAGCCGCGCGCCAGTTCGTCCAGCCCGGCCTTGTCATAGACGCTGATCAGTGCGCGCTCGATCTTGATGCGGCTCACGGGATAGTGACCTTCCTGCCCTTGATCGTCCAGCCCTCACGGGCCATCCGCCCGACGTTGTCGACGAGCATCTCGCGCTCGGCGACCTTGATCCGCTCGTGCAGCGTGGCCTCGTCGTCGTCATCGAGCACCGCCACCGCACGCTGCGCGATGATCGGACCGGTGTCCACGCCGTCGTCCACCACGAACAGCGTGCACCCGGTGATCTTGACGCCGTGTTCGAGCGCATCGCGCGCCCCGTGCATGCCCGGGAAGGACGGCAGCAACGCCGGATGCGTGTTGACGAAGCGCCCGCCGAAACGGCTCAGGAACCGCTTGCCGACCAGCTTCATGAAACCTGCCGAGATCACCAGGTCGGGCTCGTACGCGCCGACGGCGTCGGCAAGCGCGGCGTCCCAGTCCTCGCGGTCGGCGTGCTGGGAGGTGCGGCAGGTGAACGTCGCAACGCCGGCGCGCTCGGCACGGGCCAGCGCCTCGATGCCGGTGCGGTCGGCAACGACAGCCACGACGCGGGCGCCGAAGGACGCATCGGCGCTGGCGTCAAGCAGCGCCTGAAGCGTGCTGCCCCCACCGGACACGAGGACCACCAGCCGGGCTACCACAACTAGACCGCCGTTGCGCATCTCTTCGCGCGAGCGCTCATCATGCTCACGACATTAGACGCCGGCCATTTCCGGCTCGGCCCGCGCCGGTGCGTCCCGGTCCCGCCGCAGCCACCGTACGCCGAGGTATACGAGCCCGACGGTCGCGTTCTCGCCGGCGACGGTCAGCCCGGCCTGCCATGGCGATGCACCTATGGTGGAAAGCCGCCCGGTGCCGATCGCTCCCCCACCGAGCCACGCCAGCAACGCCATTCCGCAGCCCGCGACGGCCACCGCTACGGCTACTCCACGCGCGCCTTCGGTGTGGCCCGCCACCCGCGCAGCGACCAGCCCGGCGCCGAGCAGCGTGACGACCATGCAGGTCAGCACCACGGCATTGGCGCCGTCGCCGGTGGGCAGGGCGCCGAGTATCGGGAAGGCGGGTAGCACCCCGTGGCCGCTCGAGAACGTGGTGAAGGTGGCGCCCGTTCCCACCGCGAATCCCGGTCCGGCGAGGTAGGCAGCGCCTGCCACGGCGGCGTTCGGCGCGCACAGGATGCCGAGCACGAGCACCGGCACCCCGGACAGCCCACCACCGAGCTGACGGGACAGCCGCATCACGTCACTCGCGTGCATCACTAGCGAGCCACCGACGAGCAGCGCACCCGCACCGACGTATATCGCGAGCGCGGCAACTGCCCCGCGCGCGCCGGCCCGCACATGCGCCGGCAGCGCAGGCCTGACCAGGACCGGGACAGCCACACATCCGAACACCAGGAACGCCGCGAGCGCCGTCGGCGCCTGCCGCGCGAAGGTGGTGCCCAGCCGCGACAGCGGAACCAGCAACAGGCACACCGCCGCGTAACTCGCCGCCTGGAGGAGGCCCGCACGCAGCAGCGCCCCGCGGCGGCTCTCACCGAGCTTGGCAGCCACCTCGGCAAGTGCTGCTCCGGCACGCCATGCGAGCGCAGCGACGACAAGCGTTCCGAGTAACGGCGCGAAGGAGGTGGGCACGCCGTCGAGGACGAGGCCCCCGTGGTGTGCGGCGAGGAATCCCAGCACGCCGCCGCGCACCGCCGACAGCGGATGACCGGCTACGCCCGCGTCCGGCAGCCAGCACAGCACCGCGATGACGGCGCCCAGCACGGCACCCGTCACTGCGGCGATGCCGCCCGTCCAGGCGGCGGCGCGGGGCAGCGAGCGGCTCATCGCCTCCGGGATGGAGCGTTTGGTCGCATTGGCGTCCCGCGCCGCCCGAGGCGTGGTGCGGGCTCGCTGCGGCATGCCGTCCAGGCTCGCAAACCTGCGCGCGAGGACGCGCCAGGCTCGCCGACCGGACGGCTGCGCAGGGCTACTTCATGATCTTGACTTGTGGTCACCGTTCGACCACAAGCCCAAGATCACATGAAGCAACGGCGCCCGGCGTCGGGCGCTTTCGGCTGCGAGCCTCAGCCCTGCCCGTAGGGGTTGCTAGGCGGCTGCTGCTGCGGGTAACCCTGCGGCTGCTGGTGCTGCGTCGGCTGGCCGTACTGGGGCTGCTGAGGCTGCGGCTGGCCGTACTGCGGCTGCACCGGCTGCTGCCCGTACTGCGGCTGGGCCGGAGTCTGCGGGTAAGCCTGCTGCTGCGGCTGCTGCTGGTAGCCGCCCCACTGCTGCGCGCCGCCCCACTGCTGTTGCCCGCCGGTCGCGGCAGGCGCGCCGGTCATAATCCGGCCCTCGGCCTGCAGCCACCCGGCCACGAACACGCCTACCTGGGCAATGGCGGTGATCAGCATGAGGATCAGGCCGATCTTGATGTTGCTGCCCTTCTCCTTGCCCACAAGCAGGCCGAACGTCACCAGCAGCGACGCCACCGAGGCCGCGAGTGGAATCAGCGAACCCTTGGCCTTCTTGTCGAGCAGGACAGTGGCGGCCACCCCGCCCGCCAGCACGGATAGTCCGATCGCCGCGCCGGCAGCACCTGCCAGCTGCGAGTAGCCCTTCTGGGTCGCTCCGCCGCCGAGCGCACCGCCGGACTCGCCGAACCAGTCCAGGAAGCCCCAAATGAATGCCAAAACGCCGAGCCCGGCCCCGATCAGGTCGAACAGCGGCAGTTGCTCCCCGGACCGCTGCTGCGGCTGGGGCGCTCCGTACCCGGTCATTGAGCCTCACTCCCTATCAGGTGTGCCTGCACTGGCACCCTAGTGACGATCGGCGCCACCGTATCGGATGCGGGCCCACAAGGGCGACGGCGCTCCGCCGGTCCCCGTCCCGAGCAGTCAGGTCCGGTTCTTCGCCCAGGGCAGCGTGCCGCCCGTCTCGCGCAGCCGCAGGTATGCCAGGACCGCCCCTGCCAGGATCACGATCAGGCTGAGCCAGTACCCCGCTCCGCGGCCGTAATCGATGGTCACCTTCACGCCAAGGTCCGCGCTGAGTTGCCCGGACGACTTGGCGCCGGGCGTGACGAAACCGGCAATTATCACGCAAAGTAGTGACAATAGGAACGTGCCCAGCACAGTAAGCCGTGCCGGGATCCGCATCTGCACCGACGGGGCAAAGAGGTGCACCGCGAGCACAATGGCCCCGGCCAATGCCAGCAGAGTGGCGAACCAGCCGAAGAAGCCGTGCCAGGCACTGATGCTGTCGCTGGCCGAACTGCCGGCAGCCTTGGCCGTCGCGCTGTAGTAGTCGAACGTCGAGAAGATCAACGCCAGGATGCCGGCCGCCATGATGCCCCAGTCCACGGGCTTGACCGACGCGGGATCCAACCCGCGCCGCGCGGGCGCCGGCTGACCGGGCGGCGGCGCCGACCATTGCTGGGTGGGCTGCTCGGGCGGCGGCGCTGCCCATTGCTGCTCCGGCGGCACCGGCGGGCCGGTCGCCGGTGCCGGCAGCGGAGGCGCCATCGGCGGCTGCGGACCCGAGCCCACGGGAGGTTCGGGCGGTACTGAGGTCATTCGGTTCTCCCTTAGTTTGATCACTTTCGACAATTGGGTGATCCGGGACAACCTAGTGGTCTCAGCACGCGTTGGAAACCGCCGAGCTGTGATTTGTGCCGGCGCAATGGCCGTTAGGCGAGCAGCTCACGCATAAGCCGCGCTGTCTCGCTGGGCGTCTTGCCGACCTTGACACCCGCCGCTTCGAGCGCCACCTGCTTCGCCTGCGCGGTACCCGACGAGCCCGACACGATGGCGCCGGCGTGGCCCATCGTCTTGCCTTCCGGGGCGGTGAATCCCGCCACGTAGCCCACCACCGGCTTCGTCACATAGGCACCGATGTAGTCGGCGGCGCGCTCCTCGGCGTCGCCCCCGATCTCGCCGATCATAACGATCGCCGCAGTCTCCGGGTCAGCCTCGAACGCCTCGATCGCGTCGATGTGGGTTGTGCCGATGATCGGGTCGCCGCCGATGCCGATCGCAGTCGAGAAGCCGATGTCGCGCAGCTCGTACATCATCTGGTAGGTCAGCGTGCCGGACTTGGAGACCAGACCGATCGGCCCCGGTTTGGTGATGTCGGCGGGGATGATGCCGGCGTTCGACTTGCCCGGACTGATCAGTCCGGGACAGTTCGGCCCCACGATCCGGGTCGAGCTTTCCCGGGCGTGCGCCCAGAAGACCGCCGTGTCATGCACCGGGATGCCCTCGGTGATGACCACACAGAGCGGAATCGACGCATCGATCGCCTCGATCACGGCGTCCTTGGTGAATCGCGCCGGGACGAATACCACTGTCACGTCGGCACCTGTCTCGTCGATGGCCTCGCGCACCGTGCCGAATACGGGGATCGATCGCCCGTCGAAATCGGCTTTCTCACCGGCCTTGCGCGGATTGACGCCGCCGACAATGTTCGTGCCGGACGCCAGCATGCGGGTCGTGTGCCGGGTGCCCTCCGCGCCGGTCATGCCCTGGACAATGACCTTCGAATCCTCATTGAGGAAAATACTCATTGGCTGACTCCGCAGGCGTTCGCAGTGCTCATTCAGGCAGCTCCCGCCAACTCGGCGGCGCGATCAGCCGCGTCGTCCATGGTGTCGACCTGCTGTACCCCGGGCAGCGCCGCATCGGTGAGGATGCGCCGGCCCAGTTCGGCGTTGTTGCCGTCGAGCCGCACGACGAGCGGCTTGTCGACCGTGTCGCCGCGCGCCCGCAGTAGCTCGAACGCGGAGACGATGCCGTTGGCCACCGCGTCGCAGGCGGTGATACCGCCGAACACGTTCACGAACACCGACCGGACGCTCGGGTCGGACAGGATGATCTCCAGCCCGTTGGCCATCACCTCGGCGGACGCGCCGCCGCCGATGTCGAGGAAGTTCGCCGGCTTGACTCCGCCGTGGCGCTCGCCCGCGTACGCGACGACGTCCAACGTCGACATGACCAAACCGGCGCCATTGCCGATGATGCCGACTGAGCCGTCGAGCTTGACGTAGTTGAGGTGCTTCTCCTTGGCGCGCCGCTCCAGCGGGTCGGTGGACTCGACGTCCACGTAGGAGGCGTTGTCGGGCTGCCGGAAGCTCGCGTTGTCGTCCAGGGTCACCTTGCCGTCGAGCGCCACCACCGAACCGTCGGCCAGGCGCGCCAGCGGATTGACCTCGACGAGCGTGGCGTCGGCGCCGACGAACGCCTGCCACAGCGCGACCAGGACGTCGGCCACCTGCGATGCGACGTCGGGCGCGAACCTGGCCGCTGCCACGATCTCCTGCGCCTTGGCGATGTCGACCCCGGCCAGCGCGTCGACCGGGACCCGGGCCAGCGCATCGGGACGCTCGACCGCGAGCTGCTCGATCTCCATACCGCCCTCCGCAGACGCCATGGCGAGGAAGGTGCGGTTCGCCCGGTCGAGGAGAAACGAGACGTAATACTCGGATTCGATCTGCGCACCCGGATCGACCAGCACCCGGTGCACGGTATGTCCCTTGATGTCCATGCCCAGGATTTGCCCGGCGAACGCTGCGGCGTCGCCGGGCGTCTTCGCGACCTTGACGCCACCCGCCTTGCCGCGCCCGCCCGTCTTCACCTGCGCCTTGACAACCGTGACGCCGCCGAGCCGCTCGGCGATCGCGCGGGCGTCCTCCGGCGTCGTGGCCACATCACCGAGTGCCGTCGGGACGCCGTATTTCCGGAACAGTTGCTTAGCCTGATATTCGAACAGATCCACTGCGTCTCCTGCTCTTCGCGCGAGCGCTCATCGCTGCGGCGAGCTGCGTATCTCGGCCCTCATGCTCGCTCGCCGCCGCCCCGACCCTAGTGGTCGGCCGGTTCGCGGGTGCCGACGTGTGAGCGCACCCACTCGACGATGTCCTCGATGGACGCACCGGGCGTGAAGAGCTTGGCGACACCCATCCGCTGGAGTTCGGGGATGTCGGCGTCCGGAATGATGCCGCCGCCGAACACGACGACGTCGGTGACACCTCGCTCGGCGAGCAACTCGAGCGTCCGCGCGAACAGCGTCATGTGCGCCCCGGAGAGCACCGAAAGCCCGACCGCGTCGGCATCCTCCTGAATCACCGTCTGCACGATCTGCTCCGGCGTCTGGTGCAGGCCGGTGTAGATGACCTCCATGCCGGCGTCGCGAAGCGCGCGTGCGATCACCTTGGCGCCCCGGTCGTGCCCGTCCAGGCCCGGTTTGGCAATGACGACGCGGATCCGATCTGCCATGGACGGCCCTCCTGTCGTGCTGGTCACTCCCAGGTACCCTATGCCCGCACCGATCGGGAGGGTGCGGAGTGTGGCCTAAGGCGTCCACGAGGAGATAATGGCGACCACCGAGCTGACCCGGTCGCCAGCCGACGGTCCCCCGACTCGGCCCCTGGCATTCTTACGACGGCCACTTCCTGCGGCGTTCACCGCCGCGGACGCACGCTCGATCGCGCTCACCTGGACGGCGTCTCGCGCCGCGATGTTCGTAGTCGTCGGGCTCGTCGGCGGGCCCGTTACCGGCGATGTCCGCTACTACGCGCGCAGCCTGCACAGCATGTTCTACGGCGGGTCGCTGGGGTCCACGCTCCGGGAATATCCGGTGCCTGTGCTCGGGATCATGGTGCCGCAGTTCCTGATAGGTGCGCTTTCCACCGTGGCGTTCGCTTTCCTGTTCGTCGCGTCGATGCTTGCCGTGGATGCGATCTTCACCGCGTTCCTGTGGCGGATGACCGGACGGCGGCTCTCGCCGGCCGTGGCGTTCTGGTTGCTGTTCTTGCCGGCTGTCGGGGGGCTGGCGTACTTCCGTTTCGACCTCGTCCCCGCCGTGCTTACCTGTGCTGCGGTGCTGGCGATGGTGCGCCGTCCTCGGTGGACCGGTGTGCTCACGGGCGTGGGCACCGCGCTGAAGCTGTGGCCGGTGGTGCTGCTGCCGGTGTTCCTGCTTCGCCGGACGGGACGGGCGACCGTGCTGGTCGCATTCGCGGTCACAGCCGGGGTGCTCGCCGGGGTCAGCCTGGCCGTCGG
>JBPYES010000041.1:0-3538 GCA_051984825.1 Jatrophihabitantaceae bacterium | reverse complement strand
CGCGACGAGATGGCGGACGTGACTCCGCAGCAGGCGCTGGCCCACCCGACCTGGCAGATGGGCAAGCTCATCACCACCAACTCGGCGACGCTGGTCAACAAGGCGCTGGAGGTCATCGAGGCACACCTGCTGTTCGGCATTCCCTACGAGAGCATCGACGTCGTGGTGCATCCGCAGTCGATGATCCACTCGATGGTCGAGTTCACCGACGGCGCGACGATCGCGCAGGCCTCCCCGCCGGACATGCGCCTGCCGATAGCTCTCGCCCTCGGGTGGCCGGACCGGGTGCCGGGCGCTGCGCTGGCCGTCGACTGGACAGCCGCGCAAACGTGGACCTTCGAGCCCCTGGACGCCAAGGCCTTTCCCGCTATCGACCTGGCCCGGGAGGCCGGCGCAGCCGGCGGTTGCGCGCCAGCGGTGTACAACGCGGCCAATGAAGAGCTGGTTTACGCCTTCCATGCCGGTGCTGTGGGTTTCCTCGGAATCGTCGACACGATTGGCGACGTACTGCACGAGTGGCTCGACGACCGGCACGTGAACGCGGGAACCCCCGGTACTGTCGAAGACGTTGAACGCGCCGAGGAGTGGGCGCGTGGTCGCGCTCGCGAGATCATCGCCCGAACCTGAGGAGGCGCCGAGGTGCTGTACCTTGTTGGCGTCCTGATTTTCGCTTTCGGGCTGCTCGCCTCGATCGCTTTGCACGAGATCGGCCACTTGGTACCGGCCAAGAAGTTCGGCGTCAAGGTCACCCAGTACATGGTGGGATTCGGGCCGACACTGTGGTCGCGCAAGCGTGGCGACACCGAGTACGGCGTCAAGTCGGTGCCGCTCGGCGGCTACATCCGCATGATCGGCATGGTGCCGCCGCGTCAGGACGGCAGCCGGTCCCGGTGGCCGCGCCGGCTGGCCACCGCCGTCGAGGAGTTCCGTGCGGTCAGCCGCGCCGAGGTACAGCCCGCCGACGAGGCGCGCCAGTTCTACCGGCTCACGCCCGGCAAGAAGATGATCGTGATGCTCGGCGGGCCGACGATGAACCTTCTCATCTACATCGTGCTCACCGTGCTTTTGCTGACCGTTCTCGGGCAGAAGAATGCCACCACCACCATCGACTCAGTGGTCAAGTGCGTCGTGCCGGCCACCTCGTCTGCCGCAAGTGAGAACGACTGCGCCACGCCGAACGCGCCGGCAGCCCTGGCTGGGCTGCAGCCAGGCGACAAGATCAGTGCGATCGGCAGCACGCCGATCCACAATTGGGACCAGGCCGTCACAATCATCGAGGCGTCGGCGGGCAAGCCCCTGACGCTCACCGTGCGCCGCGACGGTGTCGAGCGGACCGTCCCGATCACGCCGGTCCGCAACGTGAAGTACGCCAACGCCAACGGCACCAAGACCAAGGAGGCCGGCTACCTCGGAGTGTCGGCACGCGAGGCGTATCAGCCGATGTCGCCTGCCGCGGTGCCCGGCCAGATCGTGAGCCAGTTCGCACAGGGACTGCGGGCGCTCGGAAGCTACCCCAGCAAGATCCACAGCCTGTGGGGCACCGTGTTCGAGGGCAAGCAGCGCGACGCCAACGGTGCCATCGGCGTCGTCGGCATCGGCCGACTGGGTGGGCAGGTCGCCGACAGTCACCGGCTGGACCTCCAGGACAAGGTCTTCTTCCTTACTGAGCTGCTCGCAACGGTGAACCTGCTGCTGTTCTTCTTCAACCTGCTGCCATTGCTGCCACTCGACGGCGGGCACGTCGCCGGTGCACTCGTCGAGGCGGCCAAGCGGGGACGCGCGCGACTGCGCGCCCGCAGCACCGTGGGCGCGGAGGGCGAGCGCAAGCGGTCACCCATCTACGTCGACACCGCGCAGATGCTGCCGGTGATGTATGCCGTGGCCTCGGTGCTGATCGTCGTCACGCTGCTCGTTGTCTACGCCGACATCGTCAAGCCGGTGAACCTCGGCGGCTAGGCTAGGCGCCGTGACCTCCGTTTCGCTCGGCATGCCTTCCATGCCGCCGCCGGTGCTCGCGCCCCGGCGCAATTCCCGACAGATCAAGGTCGGCTCGGTCGCGGTCGGCGGCGATGCGCCGATCTCCGTCCAGTCGATGACGACGACGCTGACCGCCGACGTCAATACCACGCTTCAGCAGATCGCCGAGCTCACCGCGTCCGGCTGCGACATCGTCCGCGTGGCGGTGCCCAGTCAGGACGACGCCGACGCGCTGCCCGAGATCGCCAAGCACTCCCAGATCCCGGTAATCGCCGACATCCACTTTCAGCCGAGGTACGTCTTCGCCGCGATCGAGGCCGGATGCGCCGCAGTGCGGGTGAACCCCGGCAACATCAAGGCGTTCGACGACAAGGTCGGTGAGATCGCCCGCGCCGCCACCGACGCCGGGGTGTCGCTGCGCATCGGCGTGAACGCCGGCTCGCTGGACAAGCGCCTGCTCGCCAAGTACGGCAAGGCCACCCCCGAGGCGCTCGTCGAATCGGCGCTGTGGGAAGCGTCGCTGTTCGAGGAACACGGCTTCCGCGACTTCAAGATCTCCGTCAAGCACCACGATCCCGTGGTCATGGTGCGGGCCTACGAGCAGCTCGCAGAGCAGTGCGACTATCCGCTGCACCTCGGCGTCACCGAGGCCGGCCCAACGTTCCAGGGCACGATCAAGTCGGCCACCGCCTTCGGCGCGCTCCTCAGCCAGGGCATCGGCGACACGATCCGGGTGTCGCTTTCGGCGCCGCCGGTCGAGGAGGTCAAGGTCGGCCTGGCGATTCTCGAGTCGCTGAACCTGCGTCAGCGCCGGCTCGAGATCGTGTCCTGCCCGTCCTGTGGCCGCGCGCAGGTTGACGTGTACACGCTGGCCGACAAGGTCACCGCCGGACTCGAGGGTATGGAGGTGCCGCTGCGCGTCGCGGTCATGGGCTGTGTCGTCAACGGTCCGGGTGAGGCGCGCGAGGCCGATCTGGGCGTGGCGTCCGGCAATGGCAAGGGGCAGATCTTCGTCAAGGGACAGGTCGTCAAGACGGTTCCGGAGTCGCAGATCGTCGAGACGCTGATCGAAGAGGCAATGCGCCTCGCCGACCAGATGGGCGACGAGGGCGTGCCGTCCGGGCCGCCCACGGTGTCGGTCACCTGAACCTGCGCGCCGAGCCGGTACCGTCACGGCCGTGACGGCCCTTTCCGCGCCGGCTGCCGTGGTGCGGCGGCTGGACGCGGCCGACCTTGCGACGGTGCGCGCGATGGTCGACGCCGAGCCGTTCGGCAATGCTGTTATTGCCGCGCACCTGGATGCGGGCCGCGTCGCCAATCTGGTCGCTGTTGGGCAGCCCGGCGCGCCGACGGCGGCCTGCTATGTGGGCGGCACGCTGCTACCGGTCGGCGGCGACGTCGCGGCGTGGACGGTCCTGGCCGACTACCTCCGGATGCGACGTCGCGCGTGTTCATCGATCGTCGGCGCGGCCAATGCGATGGCGGTGCTGTGGCCGGCGCTGTCCTCGACCTGGGGCGCCCCCCGCCGGGTGTACGCGCAGCAGCCGCTGCTGGCGCTCGA
>JBPYES010000040.1:0-13824 GCA_051984825.1 Jatrophihabitantaceae bacterium | reverse complement strand
GGCAGCACGCGCGTCCCGTTGCAGCGGCTGCCCCACGGGGTCTTCGGCGGCATCGTGGACGGCGCGCCGGCCGACTACCGGCTGGAGGTGCGTTACGGCGACCACTCGTTCGTCGTCGACGACCCGTACCGGTGGCTGCCCACCCTGGGCGACGTCGACCTGCACCTGATCGGCGAGGGCCGGCACGAGAACCTCTGGGAGGTGCTCGGCGCGCACGTGCGCTCCTACGACACCCCCGGCGGCACGGTGACGGGGACCTCGTTCGCGGTGTGGGCGCCGAACGCACGCGGCGTACGCATTGCCGGTGACTTCGACTACTGGTCCGGGCGAGCGTTCCCCATGCGCTCGCTCGGCTCGTCCGGCATCTGGGAGCTGTTCGTACCCGGTGTCGGCGACGGGTGCCGCTACAAGTACCAGATCCTGGGCGCCGACGGCACATGGCGGGAGAAGGCCGATCCGCTGGCGTTCGCCACGGAGGTTCCGCCCGCGACCGCGTCGGTGGTGTTCACCGCGTCGCACGAGTGGCGCGACGACGAGTGGCTGGGCCGGCGCGAGCGCACGAACTGGCGCGCCGCGCCGATGTCGATCTACGAGGTGCACATCGGGTCATGGCGCCAGGGCTTGACGTATCGCCAGTTGGCCGACGAGCTGATCGAATACCTGCGCGAGACCGGCTTCACCCACGTCGAGTTTCTGCCGGTCGCCGAGCATCCGTTCGGTGGCTCGTGGGGTTACCAGGTCTCGTCGTACTACGCGCCCAGCGCGCGCTTCGGCGATCCCGACGACTTCCGCTACCTCGTCGACCGGCTGCACCAGGCAGGTGTCGGTGTGATCGTCGACTGGGTGCCTGGGCACTTCCCCCGCGACGAATGGGCGCTCGGCCGCTTCGACGGCACGCCCTTGTACGAACACGCGGATCCGCGCCGCGGCGAGCAGCCCGACTGGGGCACGTTCGTGTTCGATTTCGGCCGCCGCGAGGTCCGCAACTTCCTGGTCGCCAACGCCCTGTACTGGCTGACGGAGTTCCACGTCGACGGGCTGCGCGTCGATGCCGTCGCGTCGATGCTGTACCTCGACTATTCGCGCCGCGACGGCGAATGGCTGCCCAACGTCCACGGTGGCCGCGAGAACCTCGACGCGGTGTCGTTCCTGCAAGAGGTGAACGCGACGGTCTACAAGCGCGTCCCGGGCGTAATCACCGTGGCCGAGGAGTCGACGGCTTGGCCGAGCGTCACGCGGCCGACGTATCTGGGCGGGCTCGGCTTCGGGTTCAAGTGGAACATGGGCTGGATGCACGACACGCTCGGCTACATCAGCCACGAGCCGATCCACCGGCAGTACCACCACCACGAGATGACGTTCTCGATGATGTACGCGTACTCCGAGAACTACGTGCTGCCGCTCTCGCACGACGAGGTGGTGCACGGCAAGGGCTCGCTGCTTTCGAAGGTGCCGGGCGATCGCTGGCAGCAGATGGCGACGCTGCGGGCCCTGTTCGCGTACATGTGGGCGCATCCGGGCAAGCAGCTGCTGTTCATGGGCCAAGAGTTCGGCCAGGGCGGAGAGTGGAGCGAGTCGCGCTCGCTCGACTGGTGGCTGCTCGACGCGCCCGACCACCGCGGGGTGGCCCGTCTGGTCGGCGACCTCAACCGGGTCTACCGCGAGACGTCCGCGCTGTGGTCGCAGGACCACGAGCCCGCCGGGTTCGGCTGGATCGACGCGGACGATGTCGCCGGCAACGTGTTCTCGTTCCTGCGCTACGGCTCCGACGGCTCGGTGGTTGCCTGCGTGGCGAACTTCTCCGCCGTCCCACATGAGCAATACCTGCTCGGCCTGCCACGCACCGGACGTTGGGACGAGGTCGTCAACACCGACGCCGACGTATATTTCGGCTCCGGAGTGGGCAACTTCGGCGGCGTCGATGCTGTCGACGAGCCGGCGCACGGGCTGCCTGCCTCGGTACGGCTGCGGGTACCGCCGCTCGGCGCGCTCTGGCTGCGCTTCGCCGGCTGATCCTCCGCGGGCACCTACTCTGGACGGGAATGATCGGGCTGGCGCGCCGGTTACGGTTGCACTCGCAACAATCTTGGAGGATGGGATGCCCGCCATCACCGCCGACACACTGACCCTGCCGCGGCTGTCGCCTGCGCAGCTCGGCGACACCGAGCGTCCGGTCAAGTCGATCACCACGGGCCCGCGTGGCTTCGAGGGCGAGGGCTTCCCCGTCGTCCGCGCGTTCGCGGGCGTCACCACCGCCGACCTCGACCCGTTCGTGCACATGGATCAGATGGGTGAGGTGGACTACGCCCCGGGCGAGCCGAAAGGGACCCCGTGGCACCCGCACCGCGGGTTCGAGACCGTCACTTACATGATCGACGGAACTTTCCTGCACCAGGATTCCCACGGCGGCGGCGGGGTGATCGAGAACGGCGCCACCCAGTGGATGACGGCCGGCGCCGGCATCCTGCACATCGAGACGCCGCCCGAGCAGCTCGTCATGTCCGGCGGACTGTTCCACGGCATCCAGCTGTGGGTGAACCTTCCGGGCAAGGACAAGTTCACGCCACCGGCCTACCAGAGCATCGAGGGCGAACAGACCAAACTGGTCGCGTCGGACGACGGCGGGGCGCTGGTCCGCATCATCGCCGGCGATATCGGCGAGTTCCATGGCCCAGGGCGCACGCACACCCCGATCACCTATGCGCACGCGACAATCGCACCGGGCGCGCGCCTGTCAGTGCCGTGGCGGCCCGACTTCAACGCCCTGGTCTACGTGCTGAGCGGCAAGGGCACGGTCGGTCCGGCCGGCCGCCCCATACGCAGCGGTCAGCTGGCCTTGTTCGGCCCGGGCGACCGCATCACGGTCACCGCCGACGCCACGCAGGACTCCAACCGGCCGGCACTCGAGGTGCTGCTCCTGGGCGGGCAGCCGATCCGTGAGCCGGTCGCGCACTACGGGCCGTTCGTCATGAACACGGTCGAGGAGTTGCAGCAGGCCATCGACGACTACCGGGCCGGCAAGCTTGGCGTGATCCCGGCCAACGCGCTGATGCCCCACACCGGCTGACGCTCCGACAGATACGAAAGGCGGCCGCCCGCTCCGTTGCGGGCGGCCGCCCGGTCTCGAGCCGGACTCAGTGCTTGACGGCGTCCTTGACCTTCTCGCCGGCCTGCTTCACGTCCGACGCCGCCTGGTCGGCCTTGCCGCGGAGCTCGGTGTCGCGGTCGCCCGTGACCTTGCCCGTGGCCTCCTTGGCCTTGCCCTGCACGTCCTGCTTCTTGTTCTGGACCTTGTTCTTGCCACTCATCAGTGCTCCCTCCATTGGGATTACGCCGTAGGGCGTACCCGGCCCTGCGGCGGTGCGAAACCGCCTACACGGCGTTACCGGAGCGAGGTTGCCGGTGCGTTCAGAACAGTGCGCTGGCGAGTTGCCGACGGGCCGGCCCCACCCGCGGATCGTCCGGCCCCAGGATGTCGAAGTACTCGACGAGGCGGTCCCGCACGGCGTCGCGCTCGTCGCCGCTCGTGCGGCGCAGCGTGCCGAGCAATCGCGTGAATGCCGCCTCGATGTCGCCGCCTGCTACGGCATAGTCGGCGGCCGCCAGTTGCGCCTGGACATCGGCGGGGGCCGCGTCCGCCCGGCTCACCGCCGTGGCATCCAGGTTGTCGACACGCTGTAGCAGGGACACCTGACGCAAGGCGCTCATCGCATCGGCGTTCGACGGCTCGGCGTCGAGAATGGCCTGGAACGCGCGAGCGGCCCCGGTGTAGTCGCCCTCGGCGAGCGCCTTCTCAGCGGCATCGAAGCGTGGGTCAGCCGGCGGCTCCGCCGCCGCCGCGGGGGCGCCACCGGCGCCAGTCAGGTTGGCCTGCTCAGCGGCACTGAGCACGGCGGCGACGAACTCGCGCACCTGCGCCTCGGGCAGCGCGCCCTGGAAGCCCGGCACCAGTTGCCCGCCGATCACCGCATACACGGTCGGGATGCTCTGCACCGAAAGCGCCTGCGCGATGCGCGGGTTGGCGTCGGTGTCGACCTTGGCGAGTACCCACTGCCCGGCCGATTCGTTCGCGAGCCGCTCGAGGATCGGCGACAACTGCTTACACGGCTGACACCAGTCGGCCCACAGATCGATCAGCACCGGCACCTGGAAGGACCGGTCGATCACCGCCGACTGGAATGTCGCCTCCGTGACGTCGACGATGTACTCGCCGGAGGCCGGCGCAGGCGCCTCTGCTGCGCGAGCGGCGGCGTCGGAGCGTGCTTTTACGGCGGCGAGATCTACGGCGCCGGCCAGCGAGGCGGCAAGCGCTGGACCGGGCTGCTGCGCGGGGTTTCCGGGACGCATGTGTCCAGTCTTGCAAATGCCGGCGACTAAGGGCGTGCCCTAGGGTTGCCCGGTGCCCGTTCGCGTGGAGCGCAGTGGCCCGGTGTGGACGGTGGTGCTCGACCGCCCGCAAGCACGCAACGCCGTCGACCGGGCGACGGCGACCGCATTGGCCGACGCATTCCGGGCGTTCGATGCCGACCCGCAGGGCGCGGTCGCCGTGCTGTGGGGCGCCGGCGGGACGTTCTGCGCCGGCGCCGATCTGAAGGCGCTGGACAACCTGCTCGACCCCGATCCCGGCGCCGACGCTCCGATGGGACCGTCGCGGCTGCCGCTGTCCAAGCCGGTGATCGCGGCGATCAGCGGCCATGCCGTTGCCGGTGGCCTGGAGCTCGCGCTGTGGTGCGATCTGCGCGTCGTCGAACAGGACGCGGTGCTGGGCGTCTTCAGCCGGCGATGGGGCGTGCCACTGATCGACGGCGGCACCGTACGGCTGCCGCGCATCATCGGCCTCGGCCGCGCGCTCGACCTGATTCTCACTGGGCGGCCCGTGGCCGCCGACGAGGCGCTGGCGATCGGGTTGGTGAACCGGGTCGTCGCGCCCGGCACGGCGCGGGCCGACGCGGAGCAGCTGGCCGCGCAGATTGCGGCGTTCCCGCAGGCGGGAGTTCGCTCGGACCGCCGTTCGGTCTATGAAGCGCTGCCCGACCGGGATGCGCTGGCCCGCGAGTTCGAGCTCGGCCTCACGACCGTACGCAGCGGTACGGACGCGGCACGGTTTGTGGCTGGCGAGGGCCGCGGCGGTACGTTCTAGACGCGGGCCACCTCTCGGCCGTTTGCCGTCAACGTCGTGTTCACCCCAGACCCCTACGTTGCCGTGCATGACCGACACCTCGCCTACTCTCAGTCGTCGCCAGGCGCTCGGCCTGCTCGGTGGCGCCGGCGCTGCTGCTGCCATTCCGCTGCTCGGCGTTACGCCGGCCGACGCCGCACCCGCTGCCGGGCCGCAACCCGGTGGCTCACCCGGTGGCTCAGGTGCGCCGCCTGTGCAGGGGCTGCACCTGACCTTCGGCGCCGACCCGGCGACCCAGATGGTCGCGTCGTGGATCACCGAAGGCGCCGTACGCGCCCCGCGGGTTCGCTACGGCACCCTGGACGGTGGCTTCGGTAAGAGCGCCGATGCCCAGACGATGACCTATGTCGACGGCGCCTCGGGACGGACGGTGTACGTGCACCACGCGCCGATGACACGGCTGCGGCCCGATACCGACTACGTCTACGTCGTACAGCACGACGACGCGCACCCCGACGGAGGCGCGTTCCGCACCTCCCCACGCGGGCGGGCACCGTTCACCTTCACCAGCTTCGGCGACCAGGCGACGCCAGAGGTGACCTGGGCGGCCAACGGCGCGGTGGGACTGGACGCAAACTCGGCACCGGCGAGCAAGGACACCGTCACCGGGATCGAAACCGTTGCCCCGCTGTTCCACCTGCTCAACGGCGACCTGTGCTACGCCAACCTCGACGTCGACCGCATCCGGACCTGGAACAACTTCTTCACCAACAACACGCGGTCGGCACGCTTCCGCGCCTGGATGCCCGCGGCCGGCAACCACGAGAACGAGAAGGCCAACGGCCCGATCGGTTACGGCGCCTACCAGACCTATTTCGACCTGCCCTCGCGCGAGACCGATCCGGAGCTGGCGGGCCTGTGGTACGCGTTCACCGTCGGGGCGGTGCGGGTGATCGCGCTGCAGAACGACGACATCTGCCTTCAGGACGGCGGCGACTCCTACGTCAACGGCTACTCCGGCGGTCGCCAGCTCGCCTTCCTGGAGAGCGAGCTGAAGGCCGCCCGTTCGTCACGCGACATCGACTGGATCGTCGTGTGCATGCACCAGGTCATGATCAGCTCGGCCGACTTCAACGGCAGCGACCTCGCGCTGCGCCAGGCCTACGGACCGCTGTTCGACAAGTACGGCGTGGACCTGGTGGTCTGCGGCCACGAGCACCACTACGAGCGCTCGCTTGCCGTGCGCGGCGTGGTCTCGGGCAGCGAGACGCTCACCCCGAATCCGGTCTCGAGTGCCACCGACGTGATCGACTCGTCGATGGGCACGGTGCACATGGTGCTCGGCGGTGGTGGCGTGTCCGGCACGTCGAACCAGTTCTTCTATACCGACGGCTCCGCCAAGGTAATCACTGCCGTGTCGGCTCCGGGTTCAAACGGCAAGCGGACCTCGCTGTTCACCAAGGAGCAGGCGGTGTGGTCGGGCGTCCGCAACGCCGACAACCCCTACGGCTTCGCGGCATTCACGGTCGATCCCGGGCGGCGCCCCGGAGACACGACGCGGCTTTCCGTCACCTACTACAACGTGAACAAGCCGCACGGCGATCTATCGGTGTTCGAGACGTTCACCCTGCAACGCCGCCGCTCGGACGGTTAGCCGGCTCGAGCACGAACGGCCCAGCGCTGCGCCGTGCCGTCCGAAACCTGATCAGGCCGGCTCTCCCACGGATTGCGGATGACCCGGCGCTGCCATGGATGCAGTGAATTCATGCTGCATGTCGTGGACTGCCCGGATGGCGAAGGCGTCCTGGGCGCTGACGTCGAGGAGTACCTGCGCGTCCAAGTCGCGCACCACCCAGTCGGCGAACGGGCAGCACTCGCGCTCGAGCCGGGCCAGCTCGGTGAGCTCATCGGTCACGCGGGGCAGGTTCTGGAAGACGACCGACAGGCCATGGCGCGTTCGATCCACGCGGATGCCGGCGCGGGAACCGAGTTCGTGCCAGCGCTCCTGGCGTTCGCGAAGCTGCGTCGCTGTCAACGAACAGGCGATAGGAACGTCAGAGTCATGCATTTCTGCCTCCAGACTGAATCGTGTCTACGATGCAAGCAGCTCAAGCCAGCTTGAAGTCAAGGCGGTGACGAGATGATCAGCATTGGTGAGTTGGCTTCGGCGACCAACCGGCGTCCCTCGGCGATTCGGTATTACGAGGAGCTCGGACTGCTGTCGCCCGCCGCACGCATCGGCGGCCGCCGGTACTACGAGCCTGAGGTGCGGCGCACGATCGCGGTCATCGACACCGCGCAACGCGCCGGGCTGTCACTCACCGATATTCGCACGTTGCTGCAGGCATCGCCCGACTCCGGATCGGTCTTGCGAGAGCTCGCAGATCGCCGGCTGCCACAGGTCAGCGCACTCATCGAACGCGCGACGCTGGTGCGTGACTGGCTCGAGGCCGCGTCCCGGTGTGAGTGCCCAGACCTGGACAGCTGCTGCCTGTTCGACAACGACGACGCGACCGGCCCACCACTGCGAATCTAGGGCGCAACCTTGGTTCGCGACGTCAGCGATCAGATCCACGTCGGAGCATCACGGGCCGCCGTGCTCAGAACTTCGCAGGCTCGCGGTATTCGCCCCACAGTGGCCGGAACGCGTCGCAAATCTCGCCCAGCGTCGCCTCGGCGCGTACTGCTTCAAGCATCGGCGGGACGATGTTGTCGTCATGGCGTGCCGCGTCGACCATCCGGGCGAGCGCTGCCTCCACTGTGGACTGATCACGCGCGGCGCGGCGCGCGGTGAGCACCTTGCGCTGTTCCAGTTCGACCTCGTGCGACACGCGGAGGATCTCCAGCTCGTCACCCATGCCGGGGTAGACGTTGACGCCGACCACGCGCTTGTCGCCCTTTTCCAGCTGCTGCTGGTACGCGAACGCGGAGTCGGCGATCTCGGTGATGAACCATCCCTCGTCGATGCCGCGCAGCAGTCCGGCTGTCATGGAGCCGTCACCACCTAGGTCGCGGATGCGCGCGAAGATCGCCTCGGCCTCCGCCTCGATGCGGTCGGTCAGCGCCTCGACGTACCACGATCCGCCCAGCGGGTCGACGACGTTGACCACGCCGGTCTCCTCGGCAAGTACCTGCTGGGTGCGCAACGCAATCTGAGCGGCCCTTTCACTGGGCAGGGCGAGCACCTCATCCAAGGCATTCGTGTGCAGCGAATTCGTGCCGCCCAGGACGGCTGCCATCGCCTCGACGGCGGTCCGCACGATGTTGTTATCGGGCTGCTGGGCGGTGAGCGAGACACCGGCGGTCTGCGTGTGGAAGCGCAGCCATTGCGCGCGCTCGGTCCGGGCGCCGTAAACGTCGCGCATCCACCGCGCCCAGATCCGCCGCGCCGCTCGGAACTTCGCGATCTCCTCGAAGAAGTCGATGTGCGCATCGAAGAAGAACGACAGCCCTGGCGCGAACCGCTCGACGTCGAGCCCTCGCGACAGACCCAGCTCGACGTAGCCGAACCCGTCCGCGAGCGTGAACGCCAGCTCCTGCGCGGCGGTCGCCCCGGCCTCCCGGATGTGGTAGCCGGAGACGGAAAGCGGCTTGTACGCCGGGATGTTCGCGCCCACGTACTCCATCAGGTCGCCGATCAGCTTCAGGTGCGGCTGCGGCGGATAGATCCACTCCTTCTGTGCGATGTACTCCTTGAAGATGTCGGTCTGCAGCGTGCCGTTGAGCTTGGCGACGTCGGCGCCTTGCCTCTCAGCGGCCACGACGTACATGCAGAACATCGGCACGGCCGGACCGGAGATCGTCATCGACGTCGTGGTCGACCCCAGGTCGATACCGTCGAAGAGGACGTCCATGTCTGCGGCGGAGTCGATCGCCACGCCGCAGTGGCCGACCTCTCCGAGCGCGCGGGGATCGTCGGAGTCGCGGCCCATCAGGGTCGGCATGTCGAACGCAACAGAGAGGCCGCCGCCGCCCTCAGCCAAGATCATCTTGTAGCGCTCGTTGGTTTGCCGCGCGCTGCCGAAGCCGGCGAACTGCCGGATCGTCCAGGGCTTGCCGCGATACCCCGTGGGATGAATACCGCGAGTGAACGGATACTCCCCCGGCCAGCCGATGCGCTCGAACCGCTCGTCTGCCTGGCCCGGGCCGTAGAGCGGCGCGACCTCGACGCCGGACAGCGTCGTGAAGTCAAGGTCCTGTTTGTGCGCAGCGTCGTAGCGCTGTTGCCAGCGGGCGCGCCCTGCGGCGATCTGCTCGGCGTCCATGCCGGCTAGATTACTTGGACGTCCTAGTAATTCGCCACTCCAGGCGGCTCCCGGCGGTCAGGCAGCTGCGCTGAGTTCTGCAACCTGATCACCGGTCAGGGTCAGTGCCGCGGCGGCGACGTTCTCCTCCAGGTGCGACACCTTGGACGTCCCAGGAATCGGCAGCACCACCGGCGAGACGGCCAGCAACCAGGCCAGCGCCACCTGCCCAGGCGTGTCGCCAGTGGCCTTTACGACGTCGTCGACCGGTCCACCGGACTCGGCCAGCCCGCCACTCGCGATCGGGGCCCACGGGATGAAGCCGATGCCCTCGGTGGTGCAGTAGTCGAGCACGTCCTGCGAGTGGCGGTCGGTGAGGTTGTACCGATTCTGCACAGTGACGATGTCGGCGATCTTGCGGGCGGCCCGGAGCTGCTCGAGAGTGACGTTCGACACGCCGATCGCCGCGACTTTGCCCTCGTCCTGCAGTTTCTTGAGCTCGCCGACCTGATCGGCGAGCGGCACCTGCGGGTCCGGCCGGTGCAGTTGCAGCAGATCGAGGCGATCAACGCCCAGGCGGCGCAGGCTCATCTCGGCCTCCTGGCGCAGGTACTCGGGGCGCCCAACGGCATGCCACTCCTGCGGACCGGTGCGCACCAGGCCGGCCTTGGTCGCGATCAGCAGCTGCTCGGGGTACGGATAAAGCGCCTCACGCAGGATCTCCTCGCTGACGTACGGCCCGTACGAGTCGGCGGTGTCGATCAGATCCACGCCGAGCTCCACGGCGCGGCGGGCGACACGCACGCTCTCCTCGCGGTCGGCCGGCTCGCCCCAGATGCCCGGGCCGGTGAGCCGCATGGCGCCGAAGCCCAGCCGATGAACGGTCTTGCCGGCAATGGTGAACGTTCCCGATTGATGCGCGGCAGCAGTCATATCCAGCAACATACCGTTCGTCATGCGGCGCCCGTCCCGGGCAGGATGTGACGGGTGATCCGTCCACGCGCCCTCAAACCCGGCGACACCGTCGCAGCGATCTCGATGTCGGGCGGTCTTGCCGCGCTGTTCCCGCATCGCTATGAGGCCGGCAAGCGGCAGCTCGCCGAGACATTCGGGCTGACGTTGATCGAGACCCCGAATGCCCTGCGGGACAACGGCTGGCTGCATGACAACCCGCAGGCGCGGGCCGACGACCTGCACTGGGCATTGGAGAACGACGACGTGGCCGGCGTGATCTCGACGATCGGCGGCGACGACTCAATCCGAATCGTGCCGTATCTCGATCTCGATGTGATCCGCCGGCACCCCAAGGTGTTCATGGGCTTCTCTGACACGACCGTCCAGCATCTGGTGAACCGGCACGCCGGCGTCGTCAGCTTCCAAGGCCCGGCGTTGCTGACTGACCTCGCCGAGAACGGCGGCATCCACCCCTACGTCGAGGAGGCAGTGCGTGCCGCGCTGTTCTCGGCTGAGCCGTTCGAGCTCCAGGCGGCGCCGGAGTGGACCGAGGAGTTCCTCGACTGGGCGGACCCGTCATTGCAGTCACGCCGCCGGCGTTGGTGGGCGAACCCGGGGTGGCAGTGGCTTTCCGGTACGGAAGCCGTGACCGGCGAGCTGATCGGCGGCTGCGCCGACGTGCTCGAGATCGCCAAGGGCACGTCCATCTGGCCGGATGACGAGGACTGGGACGGCGCGGTGTTCCTGCTGGAGACGTCGGAGGAGGTGCCCGCGCCGGAGCTCATCCTGCACTGGCTGCGGGGCTATCTGGCGCTCGGCGTGCTGGAGCGCATCGCCGCCCTGCTCGTGGCCCGGCCGATGGGCTACACGCAGGCGCAGACGTTCCGGCTGTGGCAGACAGTGTTGTCCGTGCTCGCCGAGGCGGGCCGCTCCGACCTGCCGGTCGTCGCCAACGTCGACTACGGGCACACCTCGCCCGCCGGGGTGCTGCCGCTCGGCTGCCAGGTGCGCGTCGACCCGGTGCACAAGACGATCACTGTGGTCGAGCCCGGCGTCGTAACGGATCGCGATTAAGCGAAGTCGGACGCGTCCAGCCGCAGTTCCCGCAGGATATCGAAGAGCCGCTTCAGATCGGCCTCGTCCAGCGCCTTGAGCCCGAACCGCGCCTGGTTGAGCACCATGGTCGCCTCCTCGGCCACCCGGCGCCCCTCGTCGGTGATCACCGCGAGGGTGCCCCGGCCGTCGCGCGGATTCGGCTCGCGGTGTACCAGGCCCGCCGCTTCGAGGCGGTCGATGACGTTCGTCACCGACGTGGCGTGTACCTGCAGCCGCTCGCCGATCTTCGACAGCGGCAGCGACCCACGTCGCGAGAAGGTGAGCAGCACCAGCGCCTCGTAGCGGCTGAACGTGATGCCGAACGGGCGCAGCAGCGTGTCCAGCTCGGCGATCAGGATCTGCTGGGCCCGCATGACCGACGTGACGGCTCGCATGGCCGCGAACACGTCGTCCGGCTCGTCCGGCCAGTGCGTCGCCCACAGGGCCCCCGCACGGTCGATCGGGTCAAAGGCGAGCATTACCGCAGAGTAATCGGCCCACTGGCGTGCGCGTAATCTCGGCGCATGCTTGACCTGCTCGACCTTGACGCCGACCTGCCCGACGAGGATCGCCTGCTGCGCGACACGGTGCGCAAGTTCGCCGACGACCGCCTGCGCCCGCATATCCGCGACTGGTACGAGGACGGGACGCTGCCCGCCCGCGAGCTGGCCCGCGAGTTCGGCGCCCTGGGCGTACTGGGCATGCACCTTTCCGGCTACGGCTGCCCGGGCGCGAGTGCCACCCAGTACGGGATCGTGTGCGCCGAGATCGAGGCGATCGACTCTGGGCTGCGTTCACTGGTCAGCGTCCAGGGCTCGCTTGCCATGTTCGCCATCCACGCGTACGGCAGCGACGAGCAGAAAGAGCGGTGGCTGCCCGCGATGGCGCGCGGCGAGGCCGTCGGCTGCTTCGGGCTGACCGAGCCGGACTCCGGCTCCGATCCGGGGTCGATGCGCACCCGGGCCACCCGCGACGGCAGCGACTGGATTCTTTCCGGCTCCAAGATGTGGATCACGAACGGCTCCATCGCCGACGTCGCCGTCGTGTGGGCGCGCACGCCGGACGGGATCCGGGGCTTCCTAGTCGAGAAGGGCACGCCGGGGCTCACCGCGACAGACGTCCACCACAAGCTGTCGCTGCGGGCATCGGTCACGAGTTCGCTGTCGTTCGACGACGTGCGGCTGCCGGCGTCCGCGCAACTGCCCGGGGCGAGCGGCCTGCGTGCCCCACTCTCCTGCCTCACCGAGGCGCGCTACGGAATCGTCTGGGGCGTGACCGGTGCGGCCCGCGACGCGCTCGCGTCCACTGTGGACTATGCGACCACGCGCACGCAGTTCGGCAAACCGATCGGGGCGTTCCAGCTCACCCAGCGCAAGCTTGCCGAGATGGGCGTGGCGCTCAACCAGTCGCGGCTGACCGCGATCCGGCTCGGCGCACTGAAGGACGCAGGTCGCATCACGCCGACGCAGGTCAGCTTCGGCAAGTTCGCGAACGTGCGCGCGGCCCTGGAAATCTGCCGAGAGGCCCGCTCGATCCTGGGTGGTTCGGGCATCACCACCGAGTACCCGGTACTGCGGCACGCGCTCAACCTCGAGACGGTGTACACCTACGAAGGCACGCACGAAGTGCACACGCTCGTGCTGGGCCAGGCGCTGACAGGTCTCGACGCGTTCCGCTGAACCCAAGAGTGGAAGGTGGGCGCGACCCGGCCGGGCTGGCTCGCAATAAGCTGCGCGCCGTGGATTGGAACCTGCGTTCCTGTGCGCGCAAGGGCCACGTCACCTACGCGGCCACCGAGCCTCAATACCGCGCGAAGCTCGAGGCATCGACGCCGCAGGGTGAAGCCTGGCGCTGCCTGCGTTGCGGCAACTACGTGCTCGGGCCGCCTCACGGCGAAGGGCCTGCCGAGCACGCCCCGGTACTGCTGCGCGGGCGGGAACTGCGCTCGGCGTTCATCCTGCGCCTGCTCGCCATCGAGCGTTGGGTGCGCGGGCTCGTCATCGTGCTGCTCGGGGTCGCGGTACTACGCCTGGAGTCGACGCAGGTCAGCCTGCGGCAACTGTTCGACCAGGATCTGAGTTCGCTCAAGCCGTTCTTCAACCAAATCCACTTCAACGTGTCCGATTCGGCGACGATCCGCTCGATCGAGCGGGTGCTCAACGCCCGGCGCTCGACGCTGAATCTCATCGCCGGCGGGCTGTTCTTCTACGGCACACTCCAGCTGCTCGAGGGCGTCGGGCTGTGGTCGCTCAAACGCTGGGGCGAGTACCTGGCCGTGGTCGGGACGACCGTGTTCATCCCACTCGAGATCTACGAGATCACCGAGAACGTCAGCTGGCTGAAGATCGTCATCCTGGTCATCAACGTCGCCGCCGTGCTGTACCTGCTGCTCTCGAAGCGGCTGTTCGGCAT